>DAIEPN010000188.1 GCA_027348355.1 Chlamydiota bacterium
TCATTCCAATGATATTGAAAAGAGAAATAGGGGTACCTGAAACAAACGCTTGGAACCAGAGACTAATAAACCGTCCCATTACCAAGATTAAAACGATTGCGATAATCGCTAAGAGTAAAAGCAGAAAATACCCACCAGCTGCTGTGTCAATTTCTCCGAATATAATCATGATTCATTTTCCTTCATTAGAGCGGTTTAACGATGAGATGAGATCCCTGTCCACCAATGACTTTGACCTCAGTTCCTTTTTCTATAAATCCTGTTTCTGCCATAGCTTGTTCTTGCATTCCTTCGATGAAAATAGATCCGGAAGGTTTTAGATTGGATGCGCATATCCCCGTTTTTCCAACCAGTTCTTGGTTAAAGGAAGTAGCTATATATCCTTCTTGGTCTTCATCGGAATATAAACTGTTATATTTAGCAGAAGATCGAATATGCCATAGGGCAAGCCTGCAGACTGCAATCGCAATACATATGATCACAAATAGATAACTTAAGCTATATTTCAAATTTACTGTTAGGAATGCAAACCAAACAACACTAGTAATGAGAAAAAAACTACCAATGAAAGCGGCTACTCCTCCCGGAACAAAAAATTCCAGGTAAATAAGAAGTAGACCAATGATTGCCAAAGTAATGATCATAAACATAACAATTATTCCTCAAAAGCTCTTACAACAATTTTATTTCCTTCAATTCTATATATAAAGATAGGAGTATTGCCATCAATGAAGCCTCCTTCTGAAAAGGCATCATATATCTTTCCTTCGATCTCAATTTTTCCAGAGGGTCTCATCGTCGATACTGTCATTCCCCTAGCGTGGATGTTCGGAAGATCTTCCTTTGTTCTTCCAGCCACATATCCTAAAGAAGCTTCTTGCTCTCCGGAAGAAATTAGACGTTTATAAAAAAATTTGCGTTTGGCTAAAAACCTACCTAAAAAAGAGATTGCTATCACAGAAAGAACAATCGCCCCACAAAACCAAGCAAGCCTTTTTAAGATCTCATTCATAGCGAAGTTTACCTGCTCAGAAAAGAAATGTCCATTTGTAAAATGCATATTTTCTACATGTGGAAGCATAAGTAAAAAGAGTCCAACAATTGTAAGGAGGAAGCCCAAAATCCCTGCAATTCCAAACGTTGGCAAAACAAAAAACTCTAAAATAAGTAAAAGAAGCCCTGTGCAAAAAATAATGATCTCGATCCAATTCACGGCTTTGATCGCAAAGCTGGAGAGTAAAATGAAAGCAAGACTGGTAATAGCAAGACCTCCACCGAGTCCAAAACCAGGTGAGCTCATTTCAAGATAGATCCCTATAATCAAACCAAAAACAAGAAAGGATGCTATAGCAGGATGAGAGAGGAATGAGAAAAAACCAACTCGCCAGTCATGATATGACACAAAGACAACATTCGGTATTTTTGCTAAACTTGGATCATGAAATGCCAACTCTTTGTCAGCCGGCCATGTATCCTTAGCCTCTTCCTTTTTTGATATAGAGGGTATCGGCTGGTGCTCCACATAAAAATCAGCCACTCCCAAATCTTGTAGCTGCACTGCATCTAAAGTGAGCAACTTTCCTTTTCTTGTAATAAAGACGTCGGAACTTTTTGCTTTTTCCTCATCATCTAGTTGTATAATTTTTCCGCCCCGCAAAACTAAAATCATATCTTTGTCCACCATAGCCTCTGCAAGAAGTGGGTCCCTACCGTAAAATCTCGCAATATTCGCAAATTCAGCACGAAGTGCAGAATTGACTTTTTCGGATGCGGACTCCATCTCCCCACCTGCTTTCATAAGAACAGGCTCAGCAGCTCCCATAATTGAGGTATTTGTAGCCCCGATAAAACGACATGAATAGGCGAGCATAGCCCCTGCAGATACTGCCCAATTGTCGATAAAAGCAATGACCGGGATATGGTCTTCTGTATCGATCTTCTGTAAAAGGTCTACAATCTGCATAGCAGAAAAGACTTCCCCTCCAGGTGTATCCAAATCTAAAAAAATAGAACAAACCTTCATCTTTTTATAATGCTCTAAAGAGAGCTTCACATCGATAAAGGTAGATTGATCTATAGCCCTGTCCTTAGGAATATGTATGTATCCAATGTAATTAGGACCCTCTGTAGAAAAGGAAAGAGACTGTTTTAGTTTTTCATCAAAAGTGGAAGGAGAAATTTGTAAAGACAATTGGGCAAAAAGATTTACCGAAGAAAATCCAAGTAAAGTCAAAAGAAAAATAAGAGAAAAAAGCAATTTTCGCATAAAAGTTCAACTGTTTATTCTTCTTATACCAGAAAGAGAAATTAGTTGAACTTCTTTTAAAGTATTCTATTCTCTAAAAGTTCCATTTGATTTTAAGCCGATCAGCGCAAGTAATCCAAAAGAATGCAACGCAATTCCTCGAATAGAAGCTGGATTTTTCAAATATTTTGCTTCCAATAAACTTGAAACAGTCTGAACCATAAGAATACGAACTAAATTTCTTGGTACATTTGCAGAAGCTGGAGTAGTATTGGGAATATAATTAACTGGGAACAATTTTTTAAAAGCGGGCTTCAGAAGCGAATCAAGCAAAGAAATTCCACCTGAAACAGCTCCTGCTAAAACTATCGACTTTATTTCCACCTGTAGTTTCTTTCCCGACCATAAAGTTATAACGGCTTCTTTCAAGAATCTCACCCCAAAAGATTGCACAGCATCCATCATCATACCTTTTGGAAGTTCCCTATAATAGTCTCCACATGCTTTTCCAATCCCGGCCATTTTATATCCACAGTTTATAAATCAATAAAAAATCACAGCATTTTAACGTGCGAATCCAATGTTTTCAAGTTTATTCATTGTCAATTGCAAAGACGGTAAATTATTAAGGATCAATCAAGATCTCTAAATACAAAGAATTTATATCGACTTGATAAATTCCAAAGCATGATCTCTCGTTTTTTCAATATTTTCCTTTGTGTGGGCATCAGACACAAAGCACACCTCGTAAGGAGAAGGAGAAAAATACACGCCTTTGCCTAAAAGGTGGAGGAAAAACTCTCGAAAAAGATCCTTGTCCAAAGAAAATAGATCTTCTTGACAAGTTACTTTCTCGCATCCAAAAAAGAGGGTAAACATCGATCCTTGATCTTGTATACATGCTTTTATCCCCTTTTCAGCTAAGGCCTCTCTGAGCGGATCTAAAAGCAAATGAGTCTTCTCGCGTAATTTTTTATAAAAATCTTTGGCTTCTAATTGAATCAGAGCATGGAGCCCTGCCATCATAGCAACTGGATTACCAGAGAGCGTGCCCGCTTGAAATACATTGCCTGTTGGAGCCAAATGGTCCATAATCACTTTCTTTCCTCCAAATGCAGCTGCAGGAAATCCTCCTCCGATAATTTTTCCAAGAGTTGTAAGATCGGGGTCAATCCCGTAAAGCGCTTGCGCTCCGCCTAGCCCTACACGAAATCCGGTGATCACCTCATCCAAAATGAGAAGGGCCCCTATCTTGGTTGTTTCTTCTCTAAGAACTTGTAAGAACTCTTTAGTAGCAGGAACAAGGCCCATATTTCCGGCGATCGGCTCAATAACCACTGCAGCTACATCTTCAAGAGATCTTATTGCTTAGTAAAAAGCCTGAATGTCGTTAAATGGGAGAGAGATCGTGTGTTTGACAACTTCTTCAGGAATACCAAGAGTCGAAGGTTTTTGCATAAGCTCTGTAGCAGCGGAACCTGCTTGTACAAGTAAGCTATCTATATGGCCATGGTAATTCCCATTAAACTTGATGATCTGGGATCTTCCCGTATATCCTCTGGCTAAACGGATCGCACTCATCACAGCTTCTGTTCCGGAAGAGACAAAACGAAGTTTTTCTATAGAAGGCATAAAAGAAATAATTTTAGCCGCCAAATCCCTTTCTACGGAAGTTGCAATCCCAAAACTCGAGCCTTGCATAACTTGCTCAATCACCGGAGTGGTGATACAAGATGGAGCATGCCCTAGGATAAGAGATCCCCAGCTACCACAATAGTCAATATAGGAGTGACCATCTTCATCATAGATCACATCTTCTTTGCCTGATTTGACAACCAAAGGACTTACACCCATTCCTTTCCATGCCCTTGCTGGAGAATTCACTCCACCAGGAATGAAATTACAAGAATCGAGGAAGATTTCTAGACTTTTCTTTCTTTCTTTCATAAAAACCTCATAGAGAATATCATTTCATATCTTACCAATTCAGATCACATGTGACAGATGAATAGGCTTTTTTTTTTGCACTTCTTCTTTTTTTCAACTCATCATTGGAAGCGAAAATTTCTTACCATGTCGAGTATCAAGGAATTGAAGACACAGCTCTTCTAAAAACCTTAAAATCTGTTTCCCAGCTTACTAACTTAAAAAAACATCAACCTGCTTCTATCCAAGCTTTAGAATATAGAGCAGATGCCGATATCCCCGAAATGCTAAAGGTTCTCCGGGCTCATGGATACTATGAAGCTAAAATCGAAGTCTCACTTCAGGATTTTTCCTCTCAAATTTATGTTATCGTAGCCATTCAGACTGGACCACTATATAAAATCAAAGATTTTAGAATCAACTTCTACAGCCCTCCTAAAAAGGATTCTATTCTTTGGGAAAAATTGGATCTAGAAAATCTTGGAATTACTCTTAATGAGCCCGCTCTTACGACAACGATTTTAGAAGCAGAGCAAGAAACAAGTAAGATTCTAGGTCAATCTGGATATCCTCTTGCTAAAATCATATCTCGTGATGTTCGAGTGGATGGGAAAGAAAAAGGTGTATTTGTAACTTTACAAATTGAAACGGGGCCAATCTGCTATTTTGGAGAGTTCTCCATCACAGGGCTTGATTCTGTCAAACCTCTCTTTATTCAGCAAACAATCCCCTGGAAAGAAGGAGACCTATATGATTCAAAGCTCGTAGAAACAACAGCGGAAACGATGTTAAGAAGCGGTTTATTTGGAGCTGCGTTCATCAAACCTGGCAGTGCTCCGACTGATCATAATTTACTGCCTATAGAAATTGATGTAACAGAAACAAAACATAAAAGTGTAAATATAGGAGCCAGCTACCAAACCTATTGGGGACCAGGTATAACCTTTGGATGGGAAAATCGCAATGTTTCTGGCATGGGAAGAAAGCTTTCTTTGCAAGGAGATGTAACCAAACGAAGTATTGCGGGTGTTGCTACTTATCTGTATCCTAATTTTTTGCGAATTGGACAAGATCATCTATGGAAGGCGGAAGCGCTTCACGAATCCATTATCCCCTATAATCAAAGCGACTATAGTATTATGAGTCGCTTTGATCGAAGAATAAGCCATAAAATGAGCGGTTCTTTGGGAGGTAAATTAGAAAGAATGATCGTCACGGATAGCGTACAAGATGGAAAATTTGTACTCTTTGGACTTCCCGCTTATCTAAGATGGAGCTCCGCCAACAATCTGTTAAATCCAACAAAAGGTAATACAGTAGAATACCGCATTACTCCGACACTAAACTTCACAGAAAAAAAACACGAATTTCTATATCAAGAGGTCTCTCACAGTTTCTATAAATCTTTTGATAAAAGAAAAATTCTCGTCTTCGCGCAAAAGATTAGAATCTGTAGTATCTTAAGTAGAGACTACGAAGATGTACCTATGCCTAACCGTTTTTTTGGAGGATCGGAAGACGATTTACGCGGCTACCGCTATTTTACAGTGAGTCCATTAATCCATGGTAAGCCCGCAGGGGGAAGATCTGCTATTTACTATACATTTGAGCCAAGGCTTAGGGTTTCTAAAAGTTTTGGACTTGTCCCCTTTTATGATTTAGGAAATGTGTATAAATCCGTTCTACCTCAGTTCTCGGGAAAATGGTTTAGTTCGGTCGGTTTTGGAGTCCGTTATTTCTCTTTTATGGGACCTATACGCGCTGACCTAGGTTTTCCCCTTTATCGAAGAAAAGGTCTCGATCCAAAATGTCGTTTCTTAGTAAGTATTGGTCAATCTTTTTAATTAGTAAAGACTATGGCATATATTATCTCCTCAGTTTGGCGTTTCTTTCTCATCAGTCTGATCATTTTATTTCTTTTAGTCAGCCTCTGTCTTCTTGCTTTGCAGACCAAAAGAGGCAAGGAGTTTTTCAAATGTCAAATTGAGAAAGTTGCAAAAAAACAGGGAATGGAAGTAAAAATCAATTCTCTAGAAGGAAATGTTCCCTTCCAGTGGAAGATCAACTCCCTTGAAATCAATTTCTCAAAAACAAACTATATCTACATAAAAAAGCTCGACATCTCTCTTTCTTTATGGTCCCTTTTACAAAACAAGTTCATCGTTAACTCTTGCAAAATTTCATCGGCAACTTGGCAAGTTCCTACAGAAGAAAAAAATCTTCCCTTTGATATAGAAAATCTGGAATTTCCTCAAATGAACTTCCAAATAAAATCTCTTAAAATCAAAAAACTTCGCATTGAAAATCCCTCTCAAAACATTTCCCAGGAATACAAAATAAGGGCGAGAGCAAAATATCGAAAAAAAAACGATTCCTACTTGGTAGATTTAAAAGTCCAAGAAGATAAATCAGGAAGTCTATTGGAGTTTCACTTTGGTGAAAAAGGTCCTCAGAACCATTTTCAGCTACTATCTGAGCTACGTCTACATTCTCTGCAAATCCTAAAACCTTTTTATCCCTTTTCTTGGGACAGTCAATTTTCTTTACAGATAGACGTTTCAGGTCAAAAAGGATCATGGAACGACCTTTTACAAAAACTGCAAAATGGAAAAAACCAAAGACCTTTACATGGGAAAATAGAGCTCGTAGTTGATTCCCTTACTCTCCCAGTTTATCCCCTTTTTGCAAAACCTTTCAAAATTATAACCCAAATCTCAGTTTGGCCAGATAGGTCGGTAGAAATTCCTGTTTTTCATCTACAGAGCCCACTTTTGGATACAAAGATTGAAGCAAACCTACGAGATCTTCTTTCCCCTCAAAGAATCACCTCTACATTCAAAATCCCAGATCTTTCTTTATGGGATGAACCCCTACCCTTTACCTTATCTGGAAGGCTTGAAGGGAATCTCTCCTACCAAGATCAGAAACTGAATGGATTTGTCAGCTCAGAAAATCTAGAAGTTGAAAGACAAATATTTTTAAAAACACAACTTTCTATTGAAGCTACAAAAGAAACAGATGCTTGGAGAGGAATATGCTCTCTTTCTAGCGAAAATCCACAAATTCCTATTCTAGCCTCCTCTTCTTTCACATTCGGATCTCCTTTTCCTGTCTATTTTGAAAATTTACAAATTTCTTCTAAGATAAACTCTTTGCAAGGAGATCTACAAATAGGCTCTATGCAATCAGTGCAAGGATCCCTAGCTTGCAACTTTCCTCAACTAGACGAATTTGCCGGGGTTTTTTATCTTCCAGAAAATCTAGGAGGCAGTTTACGGATGCAAATTGAGGCTGATTCGTCCCAAATTCACTCCCATCTCGTAGCTCATGAGATCTCCTTTGACTCAATCTCTTCGGACTCACTTGATTGCGAGGTCTTCTTAACAAACCCATTTTCCGCCTCAGAACTCAAAGCTTCTATCCAAATGAAAGACAGCATCTACAAGAATATTGAGCTAGAAACCTTTTCTACCCAGCTACAGTACAAACAAGACACTCTAGAGTATGCAAGCTCTGGAACCGGGATGTGGAAAGAACCTTGTAGTTTCGTGCTAGAAGGAAATCTAAAAAAATCTCCAGAACTCTATGAAGGTCGCATAGAAAAGCTACAGGGAACCATTCTACAAAATTCTTTTTCATTCGAAAAACCTTGGACCTTCTCTTTTGGCGCAAATACTTTTTCCGCCAAAGATTTTCTATGTAAGGTAGGAAGCGGCTATTTCTCTTTTGACGCCCATATGTCGAATGAAGAAACTGCTGTTGTAATAGAGGCCAAACATATGCCTATCGATTATTTCTCTCTATTTACAACCCATTTGCGAGCAGAGGGGTTCTTCTCACTTAATTCCTCCTTTCTAGCCAATGACACAGATTGCTCCGGACATGCACAGCTTCTTCTAGAAGAAGGGAACCTATATCAACAAAAGCAAACCCCAATTTCTGAAGCAAAGGGATCTCTTCATGTCTCTTTAGAAAACAGGAAGATGCAGATCCTCTCTCATATTGTGGCAAGCCCAAACCAATTTTTTGATCTGTCTGCCACAATCCCTATGATCTGCTCTTATTCTCCATTTAAACTAGAAATAGACAAAGATTCTCAGCTCGCAGGTAAACTTGAAATTACTGGAAACATCGAAGAAATTTTTGATTTTATTAACCTAGGTAGCCAGAGAATTGCTGGAGAAATAGGGGCAAACCTCCTTCTTTTTGGAAGCCCAAGTAATCCTAAACTCCAGGGAGATATCCTAGTACAAAAAGGTTCTTATGAAAACTATATGGGCGGAAGCTATGTGAAAGATGCTTATGTGCGGGCTACAGCGCAGAATACAAAAATCGAAGTGCTGTCCGCTTCTGCTAGAGATGAATCAGATGGGACTGTCACAGCAAGTGGAGAAATTTTTTTAGAGCCAAATAGAAAGTTTCCTTATTCTTTCACAGCAGATTTACGAAAGCTAAACGCAGTCAAATTTGATCATTTTCAAGGTAATTTTTCTGGAGATTTATCAATTAAAGGGAATCTGGACGAGGCGAGCTTGAGCGGCAATCTATTGCTTCCTAATGCAGACATCACCATCCCCGATCGTTTGCCCTACGATATTCCAGATATTGCAGTTACTTATGTCAACATGCCCACTTCAAGTCATGTCCCTGGCATAAATAATTCATTTCCTTTTCATATGCAACTGCACCTTCGCTCTCCCAAAAAACTATTTGTAATCGGAAGAGGATTACATTCAGAATGGGGAGGAGAATTGGATGTTTCTACAGAAAATGAAGAATTACGTCTAAAAGGTTCATTGGAGCTACTACGAGGAACTTTTAATTTTGCTGGCAAAACGTTTTCTCTATCGAAGGGAGAGATTTTATTCTCCGACAAGAACGGACAAAGCGCCTTTATTGACCTGCAAGGGAACTTAAACCTCCCCGACCTTACCATCATAGCGGTTCTTAGAGGTTCTCTACTCTCTCCACAACTGACATTTCAATCTATACCTCCTCTGCCAACAAGCTCCATTTTGGCTAAAGTTCTTTTCAACAAGGATATTTCTGAAATTAGTGCTCTACAAGCGATTCAACTCGCCCAAACGATCATCACGCTTTCTGGAACAGGAGGAATGGATGTTCTTGAAACAATACGAAAAAGTTTGGGATTAGATCGTTTCAATATCATTTCTGCAGAAAAAAATGAGAAAAATCCTGATGAAATCTTTGTAGAAATTGGAAAATACATTGTCAAAGGGGTCATGATCACACTGACACAAGGGGCTACCAGCAGTAAAGTAACTGTAGAAGTAGAACTAAAAAATGGATTCATCTTGCAAGGAGAAACCGATCAAAACCAAGAAGGGCGGTTCAGTTTAAAATGGAATTATAATTACTGAATCCTCTTTCGTTTGACCCGAATAGATGATTTTCCTACAATGCGGACAATACCACTAAAGAAAATGTACTCACGTAGTATGGATGAAAAAAAGGGTTTGGTCTCTACTCTATCAGATTATTGCTATGAGAAAGCCTCTTTTCTCATTGCAATTGGTGAGTACATTCGACTCATCATCAATGTCACAAAGACAACTTTCCAAAAACCCCCACATTTGCACTTAGTCCTTAAGCAAATGTTCAATGTAGGGGTAGCCTCATTACCTGTCGTCGCCATTACTGGATTTTCTACAGGCCTCGTCCTCGCAGCTCAATCATTCTACCAACTTTCCGATAAAGGGCTTGCTGGTGTTACAGGTCTTATGGTCGCCAAAGCCATGATGACTGAGCTCGGACCTGTACTTACTGCTTTTATGGTGACAGGAAGAGTTGGCGCTGCTATGTGCGCAGAGCTTGGTACAATGAAAGTGACTGAACAAATCGACGCTCTTGAAACCATGGCCGTCAATCCGAACAGGTATCTGATCTCTCCTCGCATTATTGCAGGAACTTTCATGATGCCATTGCTTACCATTTTCGGTATCGTGATGGGGATCTTTGGAGGATATCTAATTTCAGTACTTTATTTTGAAATGGCCCCGTCTGCATATTTCGATCCCATGCATACGAATATCACAACATTTGACTTTTCAATTGGTGTGATGAAAGCCATTTTTTTTGGCATCCTCATTATGACAATTTCTTGCTATAAGGGGTTAAAAACATCCGGTGGAGCAGAAGGTGTTGGTAGATCAACGACAAATAGTGTAGTGATCTGTTATGTTTGCATCCTTCTTAGTAACTTCTTTCTTACAGTCGGATTAAATGTAATCAATAGCCTGCTTCCGGGGTCAGCATGATTACCATTCGAAAGCTAAGTAAATCATATGGGAAACTTAAAGTTCTCAACGAATTAGATCTAGATATTCAAACAGGCGAAACTCTCGTTATTTTAGGACGTTCCGGTGTAGGAAAAAGCGTTCTTCTCAAACACATCATTGGGATTTCGAAACCAGATAGTGGTACAATTGATGTCGACGGAGTTCGCATTTCCGATCTCAGTGGGCCTGCACTATACAAAGCAATTCATAACATGGGAATGCTCTTTCAAGGAGCTGCATTATTTGATTCGATGAATATCGAGCAAAATACAGGCTTCTACCTCAATGAACACGGTGCTTCCTTGAGTGATGAAAATTACAGTAAGCAAAGCATTCCTGAAAGGGTCTCCGAAGCGCTTGCTATGGTAGGGCTTGAGGGAACAGAAAAGAAAATGCCATCCGAACTTTCTGGAGGAATGAGAAAGCGAGCTGGCCTTGCCAGGCTTATTGTATATAGACCCTCTATTTTACTCTACGACGAGCCAACTACTGGGCTTGACCCAATTACCTCTATGCATATAAATGAGCTTATCGTTAAAACACAAAAAGAGCTTAAAGCAACAAGTATCGTGGTAACACACGATATTCTATCTGCACTCTTTGTTGCCGATAGGCTTGCCTTGCATAAAGATGGAAAAATCGCTTATATTGCAGATCCAGACACCTTTATGCAAATTGACGACCCTATTATCGATTTTTTACGCAAAACTGTTTCGCAAGATCCACGTCTTTTAAGGAGAAATAAATGAGAGAACAAACTAAAAACATGCTCATCGGG
>DAIEPN010000198.1 GCA_027348355.1 Chlamydiota bacterium
TTTGAATTTCTTCGACTTTGCTTTGGATGGTTTGCTTTCGTGGAACTAAAAACATTTTCTCTTCAATTTCCTCTTTTAAAAGAGGGACTTGGAGGAAATCATCTACCCCTGCTTGGAGCGCTTTTTCTAAAAAACTTTTTCTTATTTCGTTAGAAATGACAAAAATTCGGGTGTTTTTGGAAGGGAAATATTTTCGGATGCTGCTTAATGAGCTTTCCTGTTCCTTTCCATCGATCATGACAAATTTGACATTGAGAAGTTTGGCAGAGTCAAAAGCCTCTTTTGGACTATTGAATTGGAAGATAGAAAAATGAGTATGAAAATTTACCGTAAAAAAGTTCTGGATGGCGCTGTTTGAGCTGATAACCAGCATAATTGGCAGGGTTTTCATCTTAACTTCCAAAAAGGGTTTGCCTTTGTTTCACTCTTATCAGAGAGTTAAACCTTTTTGTTTTGATTTTCTACAATTTTTTCTAAATTTAAAAAAAATTACTTTTTGTAATTTTGTAGAGAAATCATCAAGATAGAAATGTCTGCAGGAGAGATTCCCGATATTCTGGAAGCTTGACCTAAAGTAGAAGGCTTTTTACGAGAGAGTTTATCACGAGCTTCGTTACGAAGTCCCTTAACGGAAGAGAAGTCAAACTCTTTGGGGATGAAGATCGTTTCGATCGTTTGTAATTTTGCAATTTCGTTATTTTGCCTATCAATGTAACCGGCAAATTTTACAAGTAACTCAATCTGCAAATTGATATCTTTGCCGTGATCTGTAAGAAAATCAGGATAAGTTTTAAGAAGTTCTGCGTAGGAAGATTCTGGTCTACACAAGAGCTGCTGCAACGAAATACCCTTTCCATTTACTTGTACAAATTTTTTAGTGAGCATCTCCATTTGTGTACTAATCGCTTCTTGTTTATTCAGAGTTCTTTGGTAGGTGGTGGAATCAATCATCCCAAGCTGATGGGCGTACTTACGGAGCCTAAGATCAGCATTATCTTGTCTAAGAAGCAATCTATGCTCAGCTCTACTTGTGAACATTCGATAAGGTTCGTCTAAATCTTTAGAGATTAGCTCATCAATCAGCACTCCAATATAGGCTTCACTTCTTTGTAAATAGAAGGCCTCTTTTCCAAGCACCTTATTTGCAGCGTTAATTCCCGCAATGAGACCTTGCCCTGCAGCTTCTTCATACCCAGTAGTTCCGTTGATTTGCCCTGCAAAATAAAGCCCCTCGATTGATTTTGTCTCAAGTGTTGCATAGAGCTGTCCGCTTTTTACATAGTCGTATTCAATTGCGTAAGCAGGACGCATGATCTCTGCGTTTTGTAAACCAGGAATAGAATGTATCATTTGAAATTGTACATCAAAGGGGAGGGAAGAAGAAATTCCATTTACATAGATCTCTTCTGTTGTAAGACCTTCCGGCTCTAAGAAAATTTGATGTCTTTCTTTATCAGCAAAACGGACGATCTTATCCTCGATCGATGGACAATATCTTGTCCCTATCCCCACAATTTTTCCAGAGTACATCGCAGAGCGGTGGATATTGGCTTCGACGATTTTTTTTGTCTCTTGTGTAGTGTATGTGATATGGCAAGAAACTTGTGGCAGGCGGGGGACTTCCTCCTCATCATAGGAGAAAACTACACCTTCATCACCTGGTTGCGCTTCTGTTTGAGAAAAGTCGATACTTTTGCGATTCACTCTAGGTGGTGTACCGGTTTTCAGTCTACCCAAAGAAAATCCCAGCTTTTCCAAATCTGCAGAAAGTCCAACAGAGGGCTTGTCCCCCGCTCTTCCACCGGAGTAGGTAGTTTCACCAATGTGAAGAAGTCCTCGCATAAAGGTTCCAGAAGAAATGATAACAGTCTTCCCTCGGTATGCAATTCCCTCTAATGTGCGAACGCCTAAAATTTTTTGATTTTCAGTAAGGAGTGACTCGGTAGTACCTTGTTTGATAAAAAGGTTAGGAGTTTTTTCTAAGCGATGTTTCATCGCTGTTTGATAGGCAAGTTTATCGGTCTGAGCCCTTGGAGACCAAACTGCTGGGCCTTTCGATGCGTTGAGCATACGAAATTGAATTCCGGTTTGATCGGCAATTTTACCCATCAAACCACCCAACGCGTCAATTTCTCTAACGATATGACCTTTAGCGGTTCCCCCAATGGCCGGATTGCAACTCATTTTTGCAATCGTATCAAGGTTCATTGTCAGAAGTAATGTTTTAGCTCCAATACGAGCTGAGGCATAAGCAGCCTCACAGCCCGAGTGCCCAGCCCCGACTACTATAACATCGAACTCTTCTGGATATGTCCACATGAATGATTTTATTTTTTGTGACGATCACGTCTGCTGCGTTTTTTTCTTTTGTGCTTTGCGATCTTGTATTTACGCTTTTTCTTTACTGATGACATAGTTTTTTTTCTCTCCGTATACTCTGGTGTGAGATGTCTATAAAAAGTAGGTAAATGATACGACTTACTAGAGATAAAGTAAAGTGATCAAAAAATAGGGTGTCCTAATTTGATAAAAAAAAATTAACTATAAATTGATTTTTTGCAAAACAAGGGATTTCGACTAAAAAATAAGTCGCTGACATAAAATCAAATGTTGAATTATTTAGATCTGCGTTTTTACAACCGATGAAATTTCAAACATAAAAATGAAAGTTCGATCTAGTAAAAAAAAATTTAAGGAGAAAATGCGGCAAAAGCTTCATCATTATTCTGATCTTTATCCGTTTTGCTATAAAGAGGAGAATAATTCGCAAATTGAGCCAGTTCTTTACGGAAGGTGAGGTTAATGTTTCCAACGCCACCATGTCTATTCTTGGCAACTATGAGTTCTGCCATCCCAGGTTTGTCGTAAGGGTCATAGTATTCTCTACGTAGTAAGAACATGACTATATCGGCATCTTGCTCTATACTGCCACTTTCTCTAAGATCGCTCATCATAGGTCTGTGACCAGCCCTTTCTTCCACTTTGCGAGAAAGCTGAGAAAGGCAAAGTACGGGCAAGTTGAGCTCTCTTGCTAAATTTTTTAGCATACGAGAAATTTCAGAGATTTCATTTTGTCTGTTTTCGGCAGATTTACTAAATCCAGAACCTGAGAGAAGCTGTAAGTAATCTATAATGATGAAAGAAACTCCATAGGTCTCTTTCATTCTTCTTGCCCTCGATCGTAGATCGGTAATTTTAAGCCCTGGTTGATCATCGATGATCATTGTGTGCTTTTGCATCGCATTTACACTGGCAACAATTCTCTGATACTCAGTGCCATTTAAGGCTCCAGTTTTAATTTTATCAGATTCCACTTCTGCTTGAGAGCAAACAATACGGTGCAGGAGCTGCTCGGCGCTCATCTCAAGAGAGAAGATCCCTACACCTAGACCGTTCTTGAAACACACATGTTCCGCTATGTTGATAGCAAAGGCCGTCTTTCCCATTGCGGGCCGGGCAGCTAAAATCATCAAATTCGAAGGAGTCAAGCCGTTGACCATCTTATCAAAATCAACGAAATGTGTGGGAATCCCTGTGATTCCGGGCTCTTCAGGGCCTCTTTTCTGAAACTGCTCTTGTCTTTCCTGAAGTTCTTTTAAATAAGGAATACGAGAAGAGGATTTAACGCCCGATAAAATATCTTTAATCGGAATACCAGAATTGGGACTCGCATTTTGACTGATTGCAAAAAACTTCGCTTGAGCCTCATCTAAAATTGCGTGGACATTTTCCGGTTCTTCAAGAGCTGTTTTTTCCACTTCTTGCGCGGCGTAGATCATTTTACGAAGAAGCGATTTGCTTTGTACAAGTTCTGCATATTCTTCTGTGTAGGCCGAAGTTCCTGCATACTGTGCAAGAGTTGTAACATAGCTTACACCGCCAACGGCAGATAATTTATCCGCTCTTTTCAGTTCTTCGCAAATAAGATGCACATCGGCTGGCTTTTCATTTTTATAGGCTGTTTTCAGAGCTTGAAAAATGATTTTGTGTTCGGTGTAATAAAAATCTGTTTCATCGAGAAGATCTGCGGCAACATTGAGGCTGTTGACACTTGTCAGCATACAACCAAGCACCATCATTTCCGATTCTTTTGATTGAGGAGGGATTCTTGGTTTGTTTTCTGACATGAATTGATCTTCTTTGTGATTTTGCTTGTTTATAGAAAATTTCAGGATTAAAAAAAAGGCCTTGAATGAATTTTCATACAAGGCCAGATCGGAAAGAGAGGGATTTGAACCCTCGGTACCATTGCTGGTACGCGTCCTTAGCAGGGACGTGCCTTCGGCCGCTCAGCCATCTTTCCATAGAACGAGTTACGGATTCTACGTTTCGTAGCGTTTTTTCGCTAGTAGAATCTTGTAAAGACCAAAGTGTTTCCTCTAGATTTTACACTTTTTTTGTTTGTTTAGAAAGTGAGAGGAGCCTTAAATTTTGTATTAGGATCCATTGTTCTTTGCTTACGTTTTCAAACTGGTTCGAAGCCATTCATAGCTAGATCCATCTTGCTATTGTGCTCCTAGGTTGTTAAAAAAAATACTAATACATTCTGTCTAATTAATTATTTATCAATAATTAAATTAATTACTCGCTATTTATTCTATTTTTATGTAAAATTTCTCATTTTATAATTAAAAATGGATGCAGAAATGAGTGTTCGCTTAGATCCAAACAATAGCTTTACAGCTTATTCTTCTATTATTAGATCAGTTCCAAATGCAATT
This sequence comes from Chlamydiota bacterium, assembly GCA_027348355.1. GTDB lineage: Bacteria > Chlamydiota > Chlamydiia > Chlamydiales > Rhabdochlamydiaceae > JABEVM01. Next base: position 4,722 of record DAIEPN010000198.1, read on the forward strand.
AGAGAGCAAATGAGGGCAATCACGCCTATTAAATCCTGCGCTTTCATTGCCGCAAGTGGGATTTTAGCTTTACTTGCTCTTAAAATATTTTATTATCTTAGATATTCTCAAAATTCCTCTTCTTTAGAGCAAAAAAAAGTAGAGCCAATAGGCCTAGAAACAAAAGAAGTAGCCCCTGTATCGATTTCACTAAATCAAATAGGACAACTCGATTCTCATAAAGACGCCAAGGTACTCGTAATTCAGGTGTCAAAACTTGATTTTTCAAAAAGAGAGATTGCAAAGGATATTTTCAAAGAAATTGCTGCCACATGCCCTGATCTTGAGAGTTTATCTTTATATGCAAACGATGAAGGTGGTTTTCCAATTCACCTAAAAACGGGGTTTGATTCTATTGCTGATTTGACTAAATTAAAAACGCTCAAAATTACCAATTTTTCTGCAGATAAGTTGTCTATTGGTAACCACCCCTCTCTTCA
>DAIEPN010000203.1 GCA_027348355.1 Chlamydiota bacterium
AAAAACGTATTCCAGTTCTTCGAACGCTTTATAGACGTAAAGCAAACCTTTGTCTATCAAGTAGGAAACAAAATCGCTATTGTGTCTTTGAAAGAGGAAATCGATAAGCTTTTATCTCTATATAACTTGGTGTGGGAAGGACAAAAAGGAAAAGTTTCTAAGGTAGTGACATTGAGCAAAATTGGCGTTCAAGAAATGCAGCGCATTGTTCATGCTTTTTTTGGGGATATAGCTGAAAAAGCGAGAAGTCCTTTTTCAAAAATTGAACCGGATAAGCTTATTACTTTTCCACTCGGCTCTGGCAACACCATGGTTTTAATAGGCCAGCAAGACGTAGTCGATCGCGCTGAAAAGCTTGTAAAAGATACAGAAGAACAATTGCAAGATCCTTGCGAGATGGCTGTTTTCTTTTATTCATGCCGCCATAGCGATCCGACCGATCTTGCCAAAGTGCTTGAAAAAGTCTACGCTTCCCTAGTCAACATGACGCCCGACAATGGGAAAGAAAACTATGATGTCTCTTTTTCCGCTCAAGGCTTTCAAGGCAAGATGCCGGATGGTTACCCGCCTCAAGTACCACCCCTTACGATTGCTCCGACTCCATTAAATAGCGGTGTTACTTCTCATTTAGAGGTAGAAAAAGGCTACGATCATTTCATTCCCGATCCGAAGACGGGTACACTTTTGATGGTGATCCGTAGAGATGCCTTTCTTAAAATTAAAGAACTTCTGCGAAAGCTTGATATCCCCAAAAAGATGGTATTGATAGAAGTTCTTCTTTTTGAGAAAAAATTGCGAAATCAAAATGATATGGGGATGAATTTACTAAAAATTGGGTCTCACAAAAATCAAGTACAATTTGACGGCTTATTTGCTCCAAGTGGAAAAGGTGTTCTGCAATTTCTCTTGCGCCATAGTAAAACAAAGCATTTTCCTGCTTTTGATCTAACTTATAGTTTTTTGATGACACAAGAAGACATTCAACTCCACGCTTCTCCTTCTGTCACAACTGTAAATCAAACTCCTGCTACAATTGCGATTCAGGAAGAGATTTCGATTAACAATGGGGCCGCGCCTGTAAATGCAAGCTCTGGTACGATTGTTTTTGAGAATTCTTATACCAGAGCGAATTACGGTATACTTATCAAATGTACCCCGACAATCCATAGCCCAGCTGATTGGGATGAAGCCGATGAAAATAGCGGTTTTGTTACTCTGCAGACAGATATTACCTTTGATACAACCCATGGTGCCAAAGAAAAGAATGATCGCCCGCAAATTGAGAGAAGGCATATCGAAAATGAGGTGAGAGTTGCTGATGGGCAAACGGTCATTATTGGAGGATTAAGAAGGAAATCGATCGATGATAGAACGGATAAAATTCCATTCCTGGGTGAAATTCCAGGGCTTGGCAAATTGTTTGGCACTTCGAATTTAAAAGATAGTAATACCGAGATGTTTTTCTTTATCACTCCAACCATTATTTTGGATCCAAAAGATCAGATGGAAAGATTGCGAAATGAAGAGCTCAAAAAAAGACCTGGAGACATTCCGGAATTTTTAGAGCAGCTTATCTATGCGAGAAACAAAGAAAAAAATAAGTTATTCAATCAAAGCATTAAAACTATCATGGCTCAAAATGATTGAAAAAAACGAACTCTTTCCGCAAGAGGGTTTGGAGCAGGTTGCTGCGCAATTTGGAATTTCGGTTCGAAAAGATCTGCTCTCTTGTCTATTTGTGAAAGAAAAGATTCACCTTATTCCCTATGGCTTTGCTAAGTATCGCTTTGTTCTGCCTCTCGAAGAGAGAGAGGGGAAGATTGTTATAGCTTTGGCAAATCCCTTAGATCTATATAGCTGCGAAGAGCTTAGATCTCTACTTCAGAAAGATATTATCGAAGTGCTTGCTTCAAAAGAGGATCTCGAAGATGCAATCGAGAGATGCTATCATCAAAAAGAAAATGAAGCTTCCGAGGTAATTGCAAGCTTTCATACAGAGAATGATTTTCTACAGGACAAGGGTGATGGAGAAGGCTACGATCTTCTCGAACAGACGATGTCATCCCCTGTCATAAAAATGCTTAATGTTATGCTGCAAGAAGCCATTCAACAAGGTGCTTCCGACATTCATTTTGAACCTTTAGAGTCAGGGCTTAGCGTTCGCTATCGTATCGATGGCGTTTTACAAAAAAGACATGCTCCTTCCAAAGAATTCCAAGCGCAGATCCTCACTCGCATTAAAGTTATGGCAAGGCTTGATATTGCTGAACATCGTCTTCCTCAAGATGGAAGGATTAAGCTGCATATTGGAGGCAGGCAGATAGATTTTCGTGTAAGTACTGTCCCTGTTGTCTTTGGAGAGCGGATTGTAATGAGGATTTTAGATAAAAGCAATGTGATGCTAGGACTGAATAAGCTAGGCATGCGCAATGAGGTTTTTACGCAGTTTAAAAAACAGATACAGCATAAAGAAGGAATCGTTCTTGTAACGGGCCCGACCGGAAGTGGAAAGACGACAACATTATATAGCGCCCTTGCTGAAATTAGTACTTCAGAAATGAATATCATGACGATTGAAGACCCTGTCGAATACAAGATCCAGGGAATTGCTCAAATGGGTGTAAACCCAAAGATCGATTTGCATTTCTCTACAGGACTTAGACATATTTTGCGACAAGATCCAGACATTATCATGATTGGGGAGATTAGAGACAAGGAAACTGCAGAAATTGCAATTCAAGCTTCTTTAACGGGACACCTAGTTTTAAGCACACTTCATACGAATGATGCTCCTTCAGCGCTTACAAGGCTTGTTGATATGGGAATAGAACCTTATCTTCTAGCCTCTTCAGTGATCGGTGTACTTGCGCAACGCCTTGTTCGAACGATTTGTCCATTTTGTAAAGATGGCTATACTCCATCAAAAGAAGAGCTTGAAGAATTGGAGATTTATGGTGAAAGTCCGGAAGATCTTACTTTCTATCACGGTAAAGGATGCGCAAATTGTTATGAAACAGGATATAAAGGCCGTCATGGGATTTACGAGCTTATGCCAGTTGGGGCTGCGATAAAAAATCAAATTATGAGAAGTGGTGATAGTGGAGAGCTCCAAAGGGTTGCAAAAAATAAGGGTATGCTTTCACTTCGTCAAGAAGGTGCATTTCTTGTGAAGCTTGGACTTACTACCAGTGCCGAGGTATTAAGAGTAAGTAGGGGTTGTGAATAGCATGGCTGTTTTTCGATATAGTGGTTTTCTAGAAAACGGAAAGAAAATTTCAGGAATTATAGATGCAGACTCCCATGACCTAGCTAAAGAGCGTCTTCGTAAAGGGCAGATGTTTATTACTGACCTTGTGCAGCTAACAGAAAAGGAGAGAAAGGGAGTTTTAAAAAGAGATGTGCTCTTGTCTTTTACGAGAGATCTTTCCCAACTTCTTAAAGCTGGACTTCCCCTCTATGAAAGTCTTCTTACAATTGAAGAAAAGTATCAAAGAACAAACTCTCATGCCATTTTCTTAGACTTGTGCGACTGTTTGAAAAATGGCCTTTCTCTTTCTTCAGCTTTAAAAAAATATCCAGAAAGCTTTGATGAAATCTATATCTCCCTTGTCCATGCAGGAGAGCAAACAGGCTCTCTTCATATTATTTATGAGCAACTCACGATCTTGATTACCAAAGCACAAAAGCTTCGTAAACAGCTTGTCTCAGCGCTTATCTACCCTGCTTTTTTAGGGTCTTTTTGTTTAGTAGTAGTATTTGCTCTTATGTTTTTTGTAGTGCCTTCTATGAAAGATCTATTCGAAGGTAGGCAGGTCCATGCTTTGACACAAGCTGTGCTTTCTCTTAGCTCCTTCCTGATCTCAAATAGCTATACGCTTCTTTTTTCCACCCTACTTTTACTTACAAGTGCCTGGTTGGGACTGCGTCAAAAGGCAGTCAAGATCTACATGCAAAAAATAATTTTTAGCATTTCACTTTTTAGAAAAGTGGCTCTTCGGATCTCGTTTGTTCGATTTTGTCGGACCCTATCCATTCTATTATGGGGAGGAATCCCTATGATTAAAGCCTTGCAACTTTCTAAAAAAGTGATAAAATATCAAGCGTTAAAAAATGTGATCACGCAAGCAGAAAAATATCTTGAAGAAGGAAAGTCGCTTAGTACTCTTTTCAAGAGTTCTCCTTTAGTACCTAGTATGGTTTCTAGAATGGTGGCGACTGCAGAAGAAACAGGAAGTATGCCAGGGATGCTACAGAGTATTGCCGAGATTTATGAAGATGAGCTGGAAAAGGATATTCAGCAATTTACTACCCTTTTGCAGCCCTGCCTACTCCTTCTTTTGGGGGTTATAGTAGGTATGGTACTTCTGTCGATTCTTTTGCCACTAACTGATGTAAGTTCTTTTCTCTCAACATGATTGCTAGAACAAGAGAATTTATGGAAAAAAGATCTCGAGAAAAACACTTTTACTTGTTTTATTAGTAGATCTATTCCTTATACTCTTATTGCTGGATCGGATTCCGTTTTAGAAAAAACTTTCCTTTTTGAGTGATTTATAAAATTAGCTGTAATAAGAGGATAAATATGAAAAAAAAGATTCAGTTTAGAAAGAAACTTCCCCTTACTCTCCTAGAGATTATGATTGTCATTTTTCTGATCGGTTTGATCAGTAGTGTGATAGGGTTTAATATGAAAGGTTCTCTTGATAAAGGCAAAGTTTTTAAGACTGAAAAAGGAATTGCGCAAATTAAAGAAATTTTGCTTTTAGAGATTGCTCAAGATAGGCTTGCCCTAAGAGATATCACTTCTGCTGATCCGGTTGAGAATAAGAAAAATGCAAAAAAATGTCTTGAAGGTTCTGGAATGATAAAGGAAGTCGAGAAAACCTTTAAAGATGGCTGGGGTGATGAATATGAGATTGTGCCCTCTGAAGAAGACTTTGAAATTGTTTCTGAAAAATTGAAAGCCTACGAAGCTAAAAATAAGAAAGTAAAAAAAGATGAGGGCTAAAAAGAAGCCGTTTACCCTTCTTGAGGTGATGGTATCTCTTGTTATCTTGAGCCTGATTACAGGGACCTGCCTATGGAAAGGGAGTCAATTTCTATCCCATCACCGTTTTACAAGCGACTCGCAAAAGCTATCTAGGCAGATAGAGGAATTGCAGGCATATGCATTATGCTATTGCGCCTCCATTGATTTAGAATTGTTTTATGATAAAGGCATCCTTTCCTATGTAAGTTCTTCAGATGAGCCCTTGGATGCGGTAAAAAAAGCTAAAGGCTCCTTGCCTGGCATTACTTTTTTTATGGTAAATGACCTTCCTGGGGACAAAGCAACCATTCATTTTCATCCTAAAATGGGGATTACATACCCCGAATCTATTAGTTTCCATTTGAGCAAATCATCTAGTAATAATGATTCTTCTTATTATATAGATTTAGTAAGAGGAATTCCTTTTAATTTGCTTTCTAAAAATCCTGATAAAATAAATCGAAACGCTCTTAAGAAACCAGAATAATTTAAAAATATTAATATTTTAA
>DAIEPN010000216.1 GCA_027348355.1 Chlamydiota bacterium
TAAAAGAGCTTCTAAAGCATGGATTGACTCTTGTAGGAGCTATAGAATGGCTTATAAACCATAAAAAACCCTTCAAAGAAAACATACAGCAAGGAAGAGGTGTAAAGGATGCGATTGCATATATTTTAAAAAACAATATGCATCACCTTTCAAGCAAACTTACCTCCACCAAGGCTGATGAATTCAGGGTTATAGAAGAGCTTCAAAAACGAGGGTTAACGCTTCTAGAAGCTATAGAGTGGCTTGTAAACAATAAAGAAGCCTTCAAAGAAAACATACAGCAAGGAAACCGTATAACAGATGCGATTGCATCTGTTATAAAAAGTATGGATCATCATGCTCACTCCTAATCGATTTTTTCAGTTTCTTCTTTGTTTTTTTCCATTACACGTCCACGCCAAGACGATAGAAACAAGAGGACACATGTTTAAAATCGAAGAAGAAAATTTACTATCATACATCCAGAAAAAACTTTCCTCTTCTTGGTCAGAGAAAAATTATCAATCAACCCTACAAAAAATCTTTGTAAAAGCCAAAACGCCAGAACCTGTGATATTCCTCAAAGAAGCTATAAGGAAAAAGACATTTTACTTTGATCCTACCTATGTAGTCCAAGAGGATGTAAGAACTCCACAAGGAAGGGTTTTGGTCCGAAAGGGATACTCCTACAATCCTCTTGAAAAAACAAAACTTTCTTCTTCTCTGCTCTTTTTAGACGGAAATAATGAAAAACATATCGCATGGGCTAAAACACAAAAAGATCTTTGTAAATGGATTTTAATCAGAGGAAATCCTTTCGATTTAGAAGATCAGGAGAAAAGGCCGATCTATTTTGATCAAGATGGAGCGGTTTCTCGTAAATTTCAACTAAGAAATGTCCCAGCCAAAATATCTCAAGATGGTCTTGTTCTTAAAATTGAAGAATTTCCTGTTTCAGAGTTTTTCACAGAGGAGATAATCCATGAATAGTGGTTTCTTCTGTTACTTCATTTCCATTGTTTACTTAATAAACTGTGTTTACATAAATAAGGTTTACTCAGAAGCTTCAATAACGAATGCCGAGATTGAAACTATCGTATCGCAAGCAGAACAGATTTCGACCGAAGAAGCTTCCGAATTTCTTAATGAGCTAGCAAAAAACAAATGTAGCTTTGCAAACTCCTGGGATGAAGAAACACACGCTAACGCAAGCGAACAAACGAACAAAGGAGTGGATCAGAATTGGAACATTTCTTTATTTATGTCCTTTTCCGTCCCAATAGAGACATGGAAAGAATATTCTGCATCTCTTGAAAAAGCAGGAGGGATTTTCGTCCTTAGAGGGCTCCCTAAAAATTCATTTCCTTTGCTCTCAAAAAACATCCAAGATTTGCGTAAAAAAGGGGTGAAGGCTCCCATAATCATCGATCCTGAAGCTTTTGATAAATATGCCATCCATCAAGTTCCTAGTTTTGTACTTGAAAAGGACGGAATCTTCGACAAGGTTGAAGGTAACTTAAACCTTGATGCTTCATTGACACTAATAGAAAGATATGGAGATCTTTCAGATCTAGCAAAAACTATTAAGCAAAATGTAAGGCAGGGGAGATAGCCATGTTAAAATACTATCTCTCATTATTCTTTCTTCTCTTTGGTGAGATGGCACCAGTATTTGCTGATGGTAAATTCATAAACCCGATCACAGACGTCTGTTGGAAATGTCTTTTTCCTATTCATGCAGCGGGCGTAAACACAACTCCAGGATACAAAGACTACATGTCTTATAAAAATCCTATTTGCGCTTGCGCGGGAACTCCACCTAAAGTTGGTATTCCACTTGCATTTTGGGAACCTGTAGCTCTTATCGAAGTAGTTCGAATACCATACAAATGCTTAACGCTGGGTGGTAAGTCGATCGGAACACCTGGTATCAAGGGGAGGGGAGGGCTGTCTAATGT
>DAIEPN010000070.1 GCA_027348355.1 Chlamydiota bacterium
GCTCGACCATCTTGCGCTTTTCTTGAGATAGGGTATCAAGCATCATATTTTTCTATCGCCTTTTCTAGTCCTTGAATCAGTCCATACTGCGCTGCCGTTGGGGCTATGATATCAGCGAGTGAGAGCACCTTCTTTGGTGCATTTTCCATTACAATTTTTACATCAGCTTCTACAAGCATAGGAATATCATTCATATCGTCCCCTGCTGCAATGACTGGCAGATTGAGATGTTCACTGCGGCATACAACACGCACAACATTTCCCTTCGTAGCTTCTTTATTTGTAATCAATGTTAGAAAGACTTCCTTTTTCATCGGATCGCGAATTACAGATGTTTTAATATCTGGGTATTTTGTTAAATATTCAGAGACTTTGTACATATCCTCTTCCGTTCCAAAACATTTGATCAAAGGAAAACCTTTCAGCTCTTCTAAAGGGAAGCTTTTTACAGCCGCCCAAGGATCAGTCGCGAGCGTCTTTAACACTTCGAAATATTCTAAAAGATCTTTTGAAAACCGATCTGGCCGATAATAGCAAGAGTCTCCCCTCTCATATCCTGTATAGACTAAATAATCTTCCTTTTGACCTTTGCAGGCTTCATCAACAATTGCTAAAACATCAGAAGAGAGATAGTTTCGAAAGATTCTTTTCTTTGTTGGCATCTTGAGAATGTCTGCGCCATTTTGCACCCCGAGGATGTAAGGGAAAGAAAGAGTTTTTAAAGGTTTAATAGCGAAAGAGTACGTTCTTCCTGTAATGAAAACGATATCCCATCCCTTATCTACAAGTGAATGTAAATACTCATCTACAGGTTTAGGAACCTCATATACATTATCTGTCACAGTTCCGTCGATATCTAAGGCAATCCACCCTTTTTTCATAAAAAAATCTCTACACTGTTTTTTTCCAGTACCATTTTATCGGAAAAGAGAATATTTTAAGATCTAAAATTAACCTTTAAAAAAAAGAACTCCCATGAAAAAAAAATCATCTATTGCACTTCTTTTTTTAACTCTTCTTTTTACTTCCTTTTTCTCTTCAAAAAACACCAAAAATCCTGAAACTCCGACAACTCAGCAAGTAGAAGAAGCTCCTCAGCAAACTACACCAGCTCCTAGTTCAGAACCAAGCACTTCTACAACTATAAGCACCCCTTCATCCGAAAGTGATAAGCTCACGGCTTCCTATGAGAGTAGTTTTGCAAAAATGATATTTTCTCTTTTAGGTCTATTTTTACTCATTATCTTGTCGATCTGGTTCTTACGTAGGATGAAAAATGCGGGCTTTAAAGGAAATTCTTACCAAAAGTCTGTACGGATTCTAGAGAGAAAGCCGATCAGCCCAAAATCAACACTGTACGTTATTGAAGCTATGGGCAAGAAAATCCTTATTTCTGAATCACAACATGAAGTCAGAGCGTTAACTGAACTCGATGAGACTCTACTTAACGAAGAAAAGTAAAAAATATTATAAACTATTGCCAAACACGAGTTTTTATGACACAATAAAGAAAAAGGTGTCATAAAAAAATGTTATTTAATCCAAAATTCACTATTTCTCTTTCTATTGCTTCAGCTCTAACAGCTATTGAGCGCACGCGTGGTTTTTTAGAAGCTGCAACTCTCTCCGACGAATGGGTAGCCAAAATGCAAACTCGAGCTCTAGTTTTGGAAGCCCACCATACTACTCATATCGAAGGAACCCATCTCAGTCTAGATCAATCTGAAAAACTACTTTCTGGTGAGAAAATGCTGGGAGTTGACGAAGAAGATGTAAAAGAATTGCTCAACTATAGAAAAGCATTTGATTTTGTAGCTGATTATGTTTTTGCTCAGGGACCAGTTACTGAAGGACTAATTCGAGAAATTCACAAACGACTTGTTGAAGGGGTCCGTGGGAACAGCGCTTTGCCAGGACAGTATAGAACCGTTCAAAATTTCGTGGCGAACTCTAAAACAAAAGCGATTATTTACACGCCTCCTGCGCCGTACGAAGTTCCTATGCTTATGACCCAGTTAGTGAAATGGCTACAAAATGAAAAAAACATTCCTCCTGTTCTTGTAGCTGGAATTGCACAATTTCAATTAGTCCATATCCACCCATTTCTTGATGGCAACGGCAGAACAGCTAGGCTTTTATCTACTTTATGTCTTTATCGATCAGGTTATGATTTCAAAAAGCTTTTTACTATTAGCGAATACTACGATAGAAATCGACAAGATTATTATAATGCAATTCAATCCGTCAGAAATAACAATATGGATATGACTTGTTGGCTTGAATATTTCTCTAAAGCGCTAGAAACTCAAATGCATGAAATTCAATTCAAAGGATATCATGCTATGAAATTGGATGTTTTAGGTCTGAAATATAAACTTTCCGAGAGACAAAAAAAATTATTGGAAGAGCTATTCGATAAAAAAGAATCATTCGGTATTCAAGACTACGAGTCACTTTGCCCAGGTGTTAACAGACGAACGTTACAGCGAGATCTTTCAGATCTCATTGAAAAAAAGCTAATCTCCCAGGATGGGGTTAAAAAAGCGGCCCAATATAGAATAACTCAATTTAATTAATCTTTTACGACATTTTACGACATTTTTTACGACAATAATTGAAAAAAAGTGACGTAAAAGCATTTCTATACCAGTAAAATAGAAAATTCAATAGCTCCAATAAACATTGTTTCACCATTGACGAAATCCCAGAGAAAAGGGAGAATATTCCCCTTTACTTAAGGGTATTCATATGAAAGCAAAACAATCCTTATTCGCTCTTACTACCATTACAATCTCTATGATTTTAGTAGGCTGCGCAACAAAATATAAACCTATTGGTTTTTTGGGAGATGGATACTCTGAAATACGAACAAAGCCAGATTCTTTTATTGTCACTTTCAAAGGAAATAGTTCAACCCCTGCAGAAAAAGTATACCAGTACGCATTAACTAGAGCTTCGGAAATTACCCTGAATAATGGCTATAGATATTTCCATGTGACATCTAACAAAGATCAATCTAGAAAGATGGACTATAAAAGAACATACAGCAATTCTTCTACTGAGATCGACACGGAAGGTTTTGCTGATTTGGAAGTGGATAGCTCGAGTACCGCCACATCTTATACGGAAACAGTGGTAAGACCTGCCATCTACCTTGAAGTAAAATGCTACGCGCAAATTCCCGAATCCCTAGAAGTAATTGACGCGCAGTATTTTCTAGATAATAATCCACGTTAACAACCACCTTCTCAAATAGAGATTTTCCTCTCTCTCCATGCTCCTATTTACGCTTATCAAGAAAAGTCCAAATTACACTGTTTTAGAAAATATCAAGCTACCGATACGAAGGTGTGTAGCCCCCTCTTCGATAGCGATCTTATAATCTTGGGACATCCCCATCGATAGATACATCAAAGAGTTCTTTTCTTTAGCAAGGATATCTCTAAGCCTGCGAAGGCTTGCAAAACAGTTTCTAACTATTTTTGTATCCTGTGTTAATGGAGCTATCGTCATAAGTCCTTTGATCTCTATTCCAGCAAGGTCCTTCAATACATGAAAAGCTTGTATACAGCCCTCTTCTGTAAAACCCTGCTTGGACTCCTCTCCGGAAGTGTTTACTTGGAGTAAAATTTGCGAGGTCATCCCTAAATCACTACTTCTTGCGGCTATTTTGATAGCCAAGCTTTCTGAATCTACAGAATGTATCAAAGAAACTTGTCCTACGATCTTGTTTACCTTGTTGGACTGCAAAGGTCCTATAAAATGCCAGTTAATGTCTGATGGAAGTTGAAGCTTCTTTTCTAAAAGAGCCTGTACTCTGCTTTCAGCAAAATCACGATATCCTAGATTATAAGCCTCTCTCATCAGATCCAAAGAGGTATTTTTGGTGACAAGGATACATAGGATATGCCCAGATTTTCGAGTAGAGTTTTTGATAGAAGCAATTTCCTTCTTTAGATGCGAAAGCTTTTCTTGACAAGACACAGAAAATCCAAAATAAAATGCGATACATTCATCTTACATTCTTTCAGAAATTTTTCGACGAAAAATGTAATATGGACCTCTAATTCATCACTCTTTTTTTCTAATGTCGTTCGTTTATATCTCGATGGATTATCAGCCGATATTATCCTGATGAAATCAATCCTGATAGGGCCTGTCCAGGATCAACTTTATTGCCATCGCATTTTTAAGCGATCCTGTAGCTTCTAGCATCTTTTTTCCTCTACAAGAGACTTTCTCTTTTCTGTATGCAGGTTCCTCTGCATACATGAACTGATCACTGACAATGGCTCTTGTTTCAAGTTCATGCGAATCCAGATTAAGCTTTCTCTGTTCTACATTTGTTTGCAAAGATCGACTTTCGATCTCAGAGCGTATGCCAAATCGGGAAGTAGGTTTTGGCTGAGGAGGAATAGGAGGAGCCCTTTTTACAACTGCAACTTCAGGCTCTTTATACACTTCATGAAAATCTTCCTCTTCTTCTTTCTCATGGGAAGGTTTCTTTTTTTTACGCAGTAGCGCTGGCAGCACAAATATTAAAAGCACAACGATAATGTTAAAAATCTGTGGCCAGTCCATGAAAATCTCTTATTTTGAGGGATGATCATCTTTAGAAATTGCTGTGCGCATTTCGGTGTCTGCTTGGATATTTTTCATGCGATAAAAATCCATTATCCCTAAATTACCTTTTCGGAAAGAATCCGCAATTGCTATAGGGATCTGCGCCTCGGCTTCGACAACTTTTGAACGCATATCGGTCACTTTAGCTATGTTTTCTTGCTCCATAGCAACCGCCATAGCGCGTCTTTCTTCCGCTTTGGCCTGGGCAATGCGCTTATCTGATTCAGCTTTGTCGGCTCTAAGTCTCGCACCAATGTTATCTCCGATACTGATATCAGCGATATCTATTGAGAGAATTTCAAAGGCAGTTTGTGCATCAAGCCCTCTATCTAAAACAAGTTTAGAAATTTGCTGCGGAGCTTTAAGCACATCAGAATGTGTCTCTGCAGCACCAATTGCGTTGATCATCCCCTCTCCTACACGAGCAATGATCGTATCTTCGGTAGCTCCTCCAACTAGCTGTTGTATATTTGTTCTTACAGTTACTCTCGCTCTACATTTTAACTGAACCCCGTCTTTTGCAACTGCTGTGATATAATCACCTCTACTCGCATCCGGACAATCGATCACCTTGGGATTAACTGATGTTTTCACCGCATCTAAAATATCTCTACCAGCTAAGTCAATCGCTGTCGCTTGTCTCCATGTAAGAGCGATATTGGCTTTGTCAGCCGCGATCATAGCTCGTACTACATTGATGACATTCCCTCCTGCCATGTAATGAGTTTCAAGATCGGCCACTGTAATGTCCTTTAAACCGGCCTTATAGGTATTGATACGC
>DAIEPN010000016.1 GCA_027348355.1 Chlamydiota bacterium
TTTCTTTTTATCAATTAAATATTTAACTCTAAGCTGCTTATCATCAACTTCCTCTTTTGCTAATTACGCAACAACGCCTGAAGTTTAATTAAAATTTCTAAATCATTGATTGTCAATCCTACGCTCTTTTACAAATCATAATTCTGATCATACTCTCATTTTAAAAGCATATTTGAAAAACAAACTTATTCAATCACGCAAATTAAATTATTAAAAAAATAACAAACTTTATTGCATAACAATTCAATAATTTTTATAAGAAGATTTTTACACATTAACAAGAAGGATTCTTTATGCCCAAGGCTGCTAGAGAAAAGCTTTTCTCTTCTCCTCAAATAGCCAGTATCATTTTAGCCGGTGGGCAAGGAACAAGACTTCATCCCTTAACAGAAGCCAGATGTAAACCAGCTGTCTATTTTGCTGGGAAATATCGCCTTGTAGATATCCCCATTTCAAATTCTTTACATTCTGGCATTAGCCAGATCTACATCATTTTACAACACTTACCTAAAAGCGTGGAGTCTCATATCCAAACTGCCTACTCAATGAATAGATTTCCAAATAGCGAAATTAAAATCCTTACCTCTTCTGCACAAAGCTCTTATGAAAAGCACTGGTATCATGGAACCGCCGATGCGGTCCGAAAAAACATACAAATCTTGAAAAATTCTTCTGCAGAGTATTTTTTGATTTTATCAGGAGATCAACTCTATCAAATGGATTACTCGGAAATGCTTTCCTTTGCCAAAAAGGAAGATGCAGACCTTGTCATCGCAACATTGCCTGTTGATAGAAAAGAAACCCATCGCCTTGGACTTTTAAAGATTGATGAATCCCATAAAATTGTCGACTTTATTGAAAAACCAACAGATCCTCAAGTTTTAGAAAATTTTGCGCTCCCTAAAAAACCGGAAGAGCGAGAAGCTAAGTACCTTGGTTCAATGGGAATTTATATTTTCAAAAAACAAGCTCTTATCAATTTATTAAAAGAAGAGGGAGATGATTTTGGGAAAAATCTAATCCCGACACAAATTAAAAAAGGGAAAACCTCGGCTTTTATCTATGAAGGCTATTGGGAGGATATTGGCACAATCCAATCTTATTACGAAGCCAACATAGCCCTTACCATAGATGGAAAAAACTGCTTAAACATCTATGATGTAACACGTCCTATCTTCACAATTCCTAGATACCTACCTCAACCGAAGATTTTAAATACACTTGTTTATAAATCCTTAATCAGCCCAGGCAGCATCATTGAAGCTCAAACTATCGAGAATAGTATCATCGGCCCTCAGTCCTACATTAAAAAGGGAACCACAATTTCCCATTCGATCATTACAGGCAATCATCATCCTCACAGCAGTTCCTGTATGATTGGAGAAAATTGCCATATCGTAAAAGCCATCATTGATGAGGACGTAAGTATTGGAAACAATGTCTCTCTTATCAACAAAAAAAATCTAGAACATGACGATGTTAGTGATAGAATTTTTATCCGTAATGGAATTATCATCGTCACATCAGGAACAAAGATTCCTAACGGTTTCACCTTGTAAATGCATATTTGGGCTTTATCAGATCCTCACCTCTCTTTTCATAATGCCGCGAAAAGCATGGAAGTCTTCGGTCCACTTTGGGACAATTACACACAAAAAATGCAAGACCATTGGAAAAGGCTCATTCATGATGACGACTTAGTCCTTATTCCAGGCGATATTTCTTGGGCTATGCGTCTTGACGAGGCGCTAATCGACCTGACCTGGCTAGATGAACTTCCCGGAACGAAGGTTTTGATCAAAGGAAATCATGATTATTGGTGGGACTCCTTAAGCAAGCTTTCTAAAAGCATGCCCCCCTCTCTTCACTGCATTCATAATAATGTCTTTGTATGGAATGGAGTTGCAATCGGGGGAACAAG
Organism: Chlamydiota bacterium; assembly: GCA_027348355.1. Lineage (GTDB taxonomy): Bacteria > Chlamydiota > Chlamydiia > Chlamydiales > Rhabdochlamydiaceae > JABEVM01. The sequence continues at coordinate 1,922 of DAIEPN010000016.1, forward strand.
GCTTTGGGATACTCCCGAATATAGTTTTGAAGATTATATCCATTTCCAAAAGAATGAACGTCAAAAAGTGAAAACAATCTCTCAGGAAGAGGTAAAGACTGCAGCAGAAAAGATCTTCGTTCGAGAACTGCAAAGACTGGAGCTCAGTCTCTCTCAAATGCCAAAAGATGCGATCTTACGCATAGCCCTCACTCATTATCCCCCTATTGATGCAACCTTACAGCCATCTAGAACTTCTCAAATTTTAGAGAATCATAAAATCGATTTTTGCGTATTTGGTCATTTGCA
>DAIEPN010000034.1 GCA_027348355.1 Chlamydiota bacterium
TCATCCATTCCATAGAACAACTGGGTAATCACCAACGAAAATAACAATTTTCTTGGATTTTGTACACGAAAAGATCGTTTTTGCAAGTAATTCAATATCTTGTTTATAAAGCAAAAAAATTTGTAAAAAAAATACCAATACAATTTAGAGTAAAAAAAATTTACTAAAAGAAAAACAATGTACTCACAAGATAAAGAAACCATCCTCGGGATAGACCCAGGGACAAAGATAACTGGGTTTGGGCTCATCGAGTCGACTCCCGGGAAAAATCGGGCGCTCGACTTCGGCTCTATATCACCGCCTTCTTTACTCACCCCAGCTGAAAAATATTTATTTATTTACCGAGGGGTAGAGGAACTGATTAAGGCTTATACCCCAACGGCGGTGGCTGTTGAGACACAGTTTGTATATAAAAATGTGCAAAGTGCCATGAAACTTGGTATGGCAAGAGGCGTTGTCCTTCTTATTTCTGCCATGCATAAAATCCCCGTTTTCGAATATGCTCCCAAAAAGGCCAAACTGGCCGTTGTCGGAAATGGCTCTGCAAGTAAAGAACAAGTTCAAAAAATGATTCAACTTCTTCTTAATCTGCGATCTCTCCCAACCCCAGAAGATGCGGCCGATGCTTTGGCATTATGTATCTGCCATGCTAATACCCTTTCCATAAGATTAAAATAGAGCTGGCTATGTTTGAATATATTAAAGGAATTCTTACGGAGATCTCTCCGATTAAAGTGACTCTTGAATCTGCAGGTGTAGGCTATGGGCTCCTCATCCCCTTAAGCACCTACTCCAAACTTCCCCAAATCGGAAAAGAAACTCTTTTATATGTATCTCAAATCATTCGTGAAGACTCCCATAAACTTTATGGATTTATTCACAGACAAGATCGCGATCTTTTTGAAAAATTTACCGACGTTTCCGGAATTGGCCCAAAGACTTCTCTAGCCCTTCTTGGTCACCTGGATATTCAAGATCTCCAGCTGGCTATTACCAGTACAAACACGACATTACTTTGTAAAATCCCAGGTATTGGGAAAAAAACAGCCGAACGTCTCATCATTGAGATGAAAGATAAAATTCTACAAATGTCTACATCCAAAGAGAAAATCCAAACTCTAGATAAAAAAGAGCCAAATCATCTTTTTAATGACGCTCTCAACGCTCTTATCAATTTAGGCTATCACCCTCTGCAAAGTCAAAAGGCAGTAAAAGCAGTATTAGAGGCTCAGAAAAATGAAATTGATCTAGGAACATTAATTACTTCTGCGCTAAGAAGCATGTGAAATCACTAGAGCTTGAAGGAGAACTTACACTTCTTTTACAAAATCATCTTCTTTCGACTTTCTCTTAGAAAGGAAATGTTGAGCGAAAAAGTTTAACCCGAGTCCTGCTATCACAAGCACTCCGGAAATTACTTTCCAAAGTTGTAGTTCTTCACCGAGAGTTAAAGCAGAACCTAGCATGGCAAAAACAGGGACGAGGAGCAAAAAGGGCGCCATCGTTGATAAAGGATAGCGGTGAATGAGAAAGTTCCAAACACTGAAACCAAGTATCGTTGATGCACCTGTGATGTAGAGAACAGATGCAACCGATAACCAAGAAATATTATGAAGGCTCGATGTAATTTGCGCAGCCCCTTCTACTAAAAGAGATACCAAAAGAAGTGGGGGCCAAGCAACTAGACTTCCCCATACAACGAGTTCGATCACATTGATTTTCCCAATTTTTTTGGCAATGGCGCTTCCCGTTCCCCAAAATGCAGCAGCGGTAATGACCAATAAAAATCCAAGCAGCGTCAAATCCCCTTCCAAGTTCATTCCTACAAGAGCAATTCCTGAACAGGACAGAAGACCTCCTAAGATCTGCCACTTAGTCAATTTTTCCTTAAAGAACAAGAGTGCTAGCAAAACGGTGAACAAAACCTGGATTTGCAACAAAATTGCGGCAAGTCCGGCCGTCACTCCTGCATACATTCCAATAAAAAGTAGACAAAACTGCATAGCAAACATAACCAACCCATATAGCACAACTAATTTGAATGAAGAAATTGGGCGTTTGATAAAAAGGATGAAAGGGACGCTAGTTAAAAAAAATCGTATAGCGCAAAGAAGAATGGGAGGGATTTCTTCGAGGCCAGCTTTGATTGCCACGAAGTTAAAACCCCAAACTGCAGTAATAAGTAAGGCAAGAAATAGGTGGGCTAGTTTCATAAATTGCTATCTTTTTAGCATAGAAAGAGCGCCTATTATCGGCGTTTATTCTGATTGTGTCAATTTATCTCGATAGCAGTATTAAGTTCAGATAATCTAAGGCAATACTTCAGATTATCTAAACCAGTATGTTTAAAAGAACTTTAACTGCTTACATACAAGAGCTTGCTACAAAATATCCAGTAGCAACCCTATTAGGCCCACGACAATCAGGGAAAACAACACTTGTGCGAGCAGCTTTCCCTAAAAAGC
>DAIEPN010000094.1 GCA_027348355.1 Chlamydiota bacterium
AAACGAAGAATTTTGGCATTGCAAAATCTTCTGCCTACATGGAACGTACAGGCATGTATCGTTGAGTCCAAAGTAGATCTTTATTATCTTACTGGACTTGAACTTTCTTTAGGTAGGTTGTTAATTGGGGTGCACGATGTAACTCTTCTTGTAGATGGAAGATATTTTGATGTATGTAAAGAAGTAAACATTGTTGAAGTGGATCATCTAACAGATGAAAATGCCAATCGATTTTTTTCCTCGAAAGGAATCCAAAAAGTGGCTTTTGATGCAGGAAAAACATCTGTTTTAGAATATGAAAAAATAAAGAAACAACTTTCTGTATTTTTAGAACCTAGATTTTCTCTTTTACAATCTTTACGCTCTTGTAAAGATGAGAGAGAACTGGAATTGATGAGAAAAAGCGCGCGGCTTAACTGGAAGGGGTTTTTGCATATTTGCGAAATCCTTCGAGAAGGGATCACAGAAAAAGAGGTAGCTTGGGAGTATGAAAGTTTTATAAGAGAGCAAGGAGCAGAGGGCTTGGCTTTTTCCCCTATCATTGCTTTTGGACCTAACGGTGCAAAGCCGCATCATCGCTGCACAGACGCTACACTTAAAAATGGAGATGCTGTTTTAATTGATATCGGAGCAACACTAGAAAAATATCAGTCTGACATGACGCGTGTTGCTTTTTTTGGTGATGGATCTTCTGAAATCAAAAGGTTATATGAAATTGTGCAGAAATCGCAAAAAGAAGCCTTGCAATTTTGCAAGCCGGGAATTTCGATTGGGACTTTAGATAAAGTTGCTAGAGAAGTTATGCGTAAAGAAGAAGTTGAGCCTTTATTTTTACATAGTCTTGGACATGGTATAGGTCTTGAAACACATGAATATCCAAGAATTCGAGAAACCGGAGAGCATAAAAATGTCTTGCTTGAAGAAGGAATGGTGATCACCATCGAACCTGGACTCTATATTCCCGGTATGGGAGGTGTGAGATACGAAGACACTGTCGTCATTACTAAATCGGGTTTTGAAAATCTCTATTCGTGAAAAGGATTTATTGTGAGCATACGCTATAAGCTATTTTTGTGGGTTGCCGGAGTTTTTTGTATTTCGCTTCTTTTTTCGATCGTCCTACAAGTTTACTTAACCCACCATAACCTTAGAAAGGCCTCTCAAGATTTTGAGAAAACAATTATTCTTAAAAGTGAAGAAATGGGGAAAAGGTGGGAAAAAACCGTTAGTCTTTTTCTTTCTGCTTCGATTGCAGAGCTTACGACACTTACTAAATCGATCTCAACTTTCCAATCGTTTAAAGATTCGTTTGGGCCCAATACCGATAATATCCAATATAAAACATGGACTGCCGCTGCAAGCCTACTCATAGAGGACAAGTGGGTTGAGTTTCTTCAAAATACTGCTGATGATGAGGTTTTATCTCTATTGATCCCTAGTGAAATGAGTGTAGAGGCATCTTTCAAACAAGATATTGATCAAGATCTTTCTTGGATCTCATTGCAAGGTTCTTCTACTTTGTATTTAGGGATTCGGTGTAAAAAAGGTGTTCAAAGCTCAAGTCTTTACCCTCTTTTTGAAGGAGAAGATCCGAACATTTATTTTTTATTTACTCCGGAAGAACTTAAAAATTTAGATCTATCTTGGGATAACGGAAGCATATATAAAAATGGACCCGCTCTCAATCCTCTTTTTTTATTGTTTTACGGGAGTGAAGATACGAATGATTTTCGACTCTCATTTAGTCAAAAAATTCAGAAGGCGATCAATTATCTAAAAGAGAACAAAGACGTTATAAGTATTTCCTCTTCGTTTGAAGATAACAGAGCAAATGATGTATCCTCACCTCCCGGTTTTTTAGAAGAGAGACAAAGTGCGCTCACAGAGCGTAATCAAAAACTTGCTATGATCTTAGCTCTTTCTTCTTACTTGCAATCGGGCCTATCAGGAAGTTTTACTCCAAATTCTTACTTTCCTAAGGGGGCGGCGTATTTCCCTTCAAATCAGGGCAAAGGAAATACTCTGCTCAGTGATCAAGTTTTTCTACAAACCCCGATTTCTTTTGAAGGAGCTGGTTCTACAGGACAAATTTCTGTGTTGTCGACTCCAAAGTATAATACCGCTTATCTTACAGAAACCCTGTTATTGAATTCTTCTACTAACAAAATAGGAAGATTAACTTTAGGATTTGGCGTAGCTAAGATGGTTGCAGAGCTTGCCCTTTCTATCGATCAAAATGTGTTTGTTATTGCAAATGACAGCCTTATTCAAGGATATGATGAAAATGGAAAGGAAATAGGAAAAGACGTTCTTTCTTCTTTACCACTAGAGAAAGTACGAGGCGAAAAAAATGGTTTTCTCATTTGGAACGATGCTAGCTACTTCTTTTTGCAGCTTATTCCAATGCCTGAATTAGACCTTCATTTCTTGCTGATTACTCCAAAAGAAAAGCAGCTTGCCATGGTATCTGAACTGCAAAAAGGGACAGAAGAACTGATTGATACCCTTTCATGGTATATGAGATCTGTAGCAATCCTAGCCCTTTTCGCAGCTTTATTACTCTTAAATCAACTTGCAAAGAAAATGGCAAGGCCAATTCAAAGCTTAGCTAGAGCAGCTAATGCAGTGAGCCAAGGATTTCTTGATAAAGTAGAAATTCCTTATACAAAGAATAACTCTAAAAATGAAATTCATACTTTGTGTGTTTCGTTTGAACGTATGATAGAAGGTCTCAAAGAGAAAGAAAAAGTACGCGCTGTTTTGAATAAAGTAGTCTCACCCGAGATAGCTGCACAAATTTTACAAAATCCACTCCAGCTAGGTGGTGAGGAGAAAAAACTGACAGTGCTATTTGCAGACATTCGAGGTTTTACACATCTTACAGAGCATATGCCACCTCAAGAAGTCATTGGGCTTCTCAATGAGTGCATGACTAAAATCTCCACACTTGTAGATGCTCACAAGGGGATCATTGATAAGTATGTAGGAGATGAGGCCATGGCGCTTTTTGGATTTCCCAAAGAAGAGCCACAAAGTGTTATAGACGCAGTTGCTTGTGCTCTGAATATTGTAGAATCTATGATCCTTTGGAGCCAAGAAAGAGAGAAACAAAACCTTCCTAAGATTGAAGTGGGCATAGGAGTTCATACAGGAATGGTTGTTGCGGGTAATATGGGTTCAGAAAATAGGCTCAACTACACAGTACTTGGCAGGAATGTTAACCTGACGGCGAGGCTATGTTCTTTGGCAAAACCGGATGAGGTATTAATTACTGAGGAGGTTCTCAAGTCTCCTGGAGTTGTGGATCTATTTCTTGTAGAAAAAATGCCGGATGCTGATTTAAAAGGGTTTTCTCACTCTTTTTCCATTTATAAAATTGTAGGCAAAAAATTGATCAAAAACTAAATATCTTGCTATTGTTCTTATAAATATTTTTACTGAGTACACACCATGCTACATTTTCTTGATCCTTGTGACCCGTTTTTATCGATTCGAGCACATGAAGTCCCTGTAGGAGAAATCACTTCCCCTGAAATTCAAGGGCTCATAGATCAAATGTTTGCGATTGCAAAAGGGGAGAGAGAAGATCTCCAAAAGAAAGTCGCTATAGGACTTGCAGCTCCTCAGATTGGGGTATCTAAACGGATCATTCTTGTCGATGTGGGCGTGGATAAAGATAGAAAAAAAATGGGAGAGCTCAGGGTCTACATTAATCCACAGATTGTATGGAAATCAGATGAACTAGAAGAGGGAAGAGAAAGTTGCTATTCTGTTGATCATCGCCTATCTGGGATCGTGTGGAGACCAAAGAGCATCGTCTTAAATGCGTTAGACAGAGATGGAAATGCAATCACACAGGAGTTCACCGGATTCACTGCTCGGATCTTCCAGCATGAGATCGATCATCTTGATGGAAATTTATTTCCTGACCGCATTGGTAAAGATGGAATTTTACATTGGGTTTTGGAAGAAGAGTTTCCTGAGTACAGGAAAACTTGGCAAAGCTGGCCCGTCAAATGTCCTTGGGAG
>DAIEPN010000113.1 GCA_027348355.1 Chlamydiota bacterium
GTCTTGGAGCGTTTGTAGGGATTTATTAAAAGCTTTTAAGAGCTCAGTGTTTTTCTTATATAAAGTAACTAAACGCAGCCCTTGGTCAGTATAGGGTTTTGTAGCAATTTTTAATTTGTTTTTATAAATATCATTGCAGTAGCTGCTCGCAACCATAACTTCAATGACAGCTCCATCAATAACTTCATTTACCACATCATTGAGTGCTTTTGGAATCGAGTCATAAATGCGCACAATAACGTTAGGGGCCTGAGATGCAACAAGACCCGCATTTGGAGATCCTCGTATTACTGCAATTTCTTTATGGTCTACTCCTTCTAAAGAACTGATCAAAGAGCTGACAGGTACTACCAGGACAGGTCCTGTATGGAGAAATCGATGAGAGAAGTCATATTGTTTTTCATAAAAAAGATAGGGTTGTAAAGTTGAAAGCATCCCTTCATAGTCACCTTTTTTTAATCCTTCTTCCATAGTATCTGTAGTTTTTTGGATCAGAGTGAATTGCATCCCTGATTCAATTGCAATTTGTTGAAGTAGCTCTTCGGCAAATGCACTTAAATTTTTTTCTTTCCCCATAAGATTTAGAGGAGACCATGTAGGATCCATGGCGATACGATAGTTTTTATTAGTGGGGGTGGAGGAGCAGGTCGTGATAAACAATGACAAAAAAATGAGTACAATGCTTTTTATAGAGAGCTTCATAGAATGGCATCCTTTTTTCGGAAAAATAATGTATTTCTCGATTCTGATACAATAGAATTATTTTTCTTATGGTTTAATTTTAAATGCACGGAACTAGCCTTTGTTTATTCTGAGACAACACAAAGACATGAGTTTTTACAGCAATTTCTGCAGCCGACCTTATATTCTTTATGTCGAATCAGCATTTGGGTTGTTGTAAAAAGAGAAGGATCATTGAGAATTTTTCCCATTGCATCAATCCAGTGAATTTCTCGATTTAATGCAGGACATCTGAAAGCGGAGAGATTTCTCTCTTGAAGAAGAGGTAGGTAAAGCTTTTCAATTTCGAAAAGAGTTTCAATATGATCTGAAGTAAAGCTTAATGGAACAAGAACAACATTTTTTCGCTTTTCCATATCTGGTACTAAAGTTTTACAAGTATCTTCTGTTGATGGAGTTAGCCAAAGGCCTTTTCCGAATTTAGATTGATAAGAGAGCAAGTGCTGGGCTTTTGGGAAAAACTTTCGGATTTTTTCAAAAGAAAGCTTGCATTCCTTTTGATAGATGTCTCCTGTACAGACAAACTTTTGAGGAATTCCATGAGCTGAGAAAAGAAGAATAGTCTCCTCTTCGGGCAATCCCTTCTCAAGAAGAAAGTCTTGAAGCACTTTTTTCATACTGTTGATATAAGCTACTTGAGAAGGATACGATTTGACCCAGAGCATTTTCTGTAGAGTTTTCCCACAGAAGTTCTCTGAAAAAAAACGAGCTATACTTCCTGTCGTTGCATAGCTAAATTGAGGGAACAAAGGTAGTATACGTAGCTCTTTTTGAGAAAGAGAGCGGACTTTAGAAAAAAAATCAGAATGGGTACTTGGGAGGTAGCGATGAAAAGGGATGACTTCGATATGTAAATTTTTTTGAAGCATGCTGGCTATTGCTTCCGTATCTTCAAAGATCGGAGATTTACCCCCGATCTGCTCGTAGTCTTCTCGGATTTTCAAAGCTCTTTTTTTTGCTACTCTGGAAAAAATAATCCTGTGGATGAGCTGAGGAAGATTTGTTCGAATGACATCTTGATCAGAGAGCAGCTCTCGTAAGAAGCTTTCGATTTCTTCGAGGTTACGTGGTCCTCCAAAATTAACCAAGAGGCAAGCATAATCCTTTTCTGTACACTCTGACATTTTTTAAATAAATATGATTTTTAAGATGTAGAAAAAGAAAATGCCCATAAGGGCACTTACAGGTAGAGTGATAAACCAAGAAAGCACAATTTCGCGTATTGTGTTCAAGTTCAGGGCGCGTAATCCTCCAGCCATCCCTACGCCTAGAACCGCTCCAACTAAACAATGTGTTGTAGAGATAGGAAGTCCTAATTTGGAAGACAGTAAGATGGTGGTTGCCGCTCCAACTTCCGCACAAAATCCACGCGTAGGGGTAAGTTCTGTAATTTTTCTTCCAATTGTTTCAATTACACGCCATCCCCATGTTGCAAGACCTATGACGATCCCAATTCCCCCTAAGGCAAGTAACCAAGAAGGCACGGAAGAAGAAACGAGAATGGTCTTATGCTTTAAAATATCTAAAACGGCAGCAACAGGCCCAATTGCATTGGCAACATCATTGGCACCATGAGAAAAAGCTACGAAGCAAGCACTTAAAATTTGCAAAACAGAAAAGACTTTTTCTACACTTCTGTATTCTGAATGAGATTGTGTAAAGTCTGTCTTTTGATGCATTTTTTGTGAAAGAGCTTGTACATCGCTTAAGATTTGGGAGATTTTTTCATTAGTTTCACTTAAGGTAGAGGTGCGTACTTTTTGTAAATGTCTAATTGCTTTTTGAATGCTGATCGCTGCTTGAGGAGAATGCTCAGAATGGGGGATATTTTCTGCAACCGGAACTTTTAGCCTTCGCATTAAGAAAAAACCTAAACTAGCTGCAGTACTTCCTATCAAAATCGCAATGGCCAATGCTTGAGGGAAATTGATTTGAATATTCATGTTTTTAAGGCCATTAAACAACAGAGAAAGCGTGAAAGTTGCAGCAAAAATGAAAGCTATTAAAGGGAGGATTTTCTTCGTT
>DAIEPN010000123.1 GCA_027348355.1 Chlamydiota bacterium
TATTATCAATATTTCCTTCGAGTGTTTCTAAAGATTTAATTTCTTCAGACGTTAATGTTGCTAATTTTTCATTCCTCTTTTGCTGTGAAATTGCAAGTGTTTGTGGTAAAAGCGTTAAAATATCTGCTTTTTCGGCTTCTAAAGTAGAAGGGTCTTCTTTTGTCTTTTGTTTCTTAACAGGATAAGGTTCTTGAAATTCGCTTCCTCTAGTCCTTTCAACTCCACTCATTTTATCTCCTACATTGAATATGTTTGATTCTTTTGTTTATAAACTGTCCATTGATCTTTCTATTCTTCTTTCTGAATCTTCTATGAAACTAAGATTGCTGTAGCCAGCTCTATTGCAATGTGTAATTATTACACATTGTCAAGCTCTTCCAACATCTCAAGATCTTCAATAGGAACCAAGGTAGCAGTCGCTCCTTCCCCTTCAATACCACTCTTTCTCCCGAATAGCAAGCTGAAACAATCAGCTCTTGAACTTCCTGGTCATCACATTCTGTAATTTGTTGACATGTATCCATATACTCCACTCTCCTATCTCTCTAGAGACATTCCTCTTTGTAAATTCATGTCTTTTTCTTGTATCGCCACATTCTGCATTTGTTGAACTTGTTTTTCCATTAGATGCAGTTCCTTAGTAAAAATTGCTTCCACGTTTTTCACAGGCTCATTTTTCAACGCTTTCTCTGAAATCTTGATAAGAGTCCTATCTAAAGCAAACCCTACCAATTCATTTGGTTTCTGAGAATTTTCAAATGACATATACCCATGTTTTTGGATCATATTTTTCAAGATTTGTAACTCCCCTAATCTTGGATTACGTCCCTTATCAGCTTCAAATATGCTCACATGAAACATAAGCTTATCCAAAGCCTGTCCCTGTAATCCTACACTTTTCTGAATAGAATTTTTCTTTTCCTCCGAAAAATGGATCGTCTTATAGGCTTCATCAACAATTTTCTGATTGATTTCACCAAATTTATCACCAAGTTTCTTTTCTAATTCAGGACGCAGTCTTTCATCTACCCTCCACAAGATTTCATTGGCTCTTGCCTCCGAAGTGTAATCATCTTTTCCTATAGATAATAGAATAGCCAGCTTATCAAGAGAGGTTCCTTTATGCATAGATGAAGCGTAAATCATTGTTTGTGCTTCTTTTGGCAAGCTTTGATCCAAGCTCCATTTTTTTGGACAAAAGTCTTTAGTTTGAACTTCCCGGAGCTCCTTGATTCCTACTTTCCTTAACTCTCGACATACTTCATTGGATGCTGATAGACTTTCCTTTGTATTCTCAGGCCAAACTAATACTCTTTTCCCATGAAGAATAGCCCAATCTTGTGATTTTACATCCTTATTTTCTCCTGTAAATGTAACACAGAGCATCCCACGTTTTGTTATTTGCTCTATCGTTTCTGGATGTACCGACTTACAAAGAGCTACTACAACAGCCGAACCCGGTTTTTTCTGTAGTACATCTGTATTGCACAAATAATTGCTTTGCTTTGTTTCCTGATAGAGCTCTCTCTCTCTTCTTCTATCTGGACTCTCCTTTTGTCCAGAGACAATTTGTTCTGCAAGCTCGGAAGGATTCTCTACTAAAGAGACAGAGAATACAGCTCCATCTTTTACTAAGGGTTTGTAATTATAAAACTCTTTACTTGATGTTCGATCCTGTATCCTTTCGATCCTATTTCCAATCTTACCAGTAACATGATCCCAAGTCGAAAGTCCAAAACCCTTCATTCTATCTAAAACATTTGAAGAAGATTGTAACGAGTTGATCTTAGATTCTTTCTCAGCTGAAAGCTTTTGTAAACTCATTTCAAGAGCAGAGGTATAATCGATACTGAGTTCTTTTCTTCCGGATATAGCAGTTTTAGCTTTAAGTTCCGCAAGACATGAAACTTCATCTTTAGACGCAAAATAGAGAACATCCTTGACATGTCTTGTTAAACCAACATAAAACATCTCTTTATTAATCATCGAACTATGTAAAACATATGCTTTATCTACCGTACGTCCCTGTGATCGATAAAAAGTACTAGCGTATCCCAACTGATAAGAATGATATTCTTCTGGAGAAAAAGAAACGGTTTGTTTCTTTCCATCTTTCTCTACAGAAACGGCAAAACAATTTTCCTTAATCCCTACTAATGTCCCAATAAGCCCATTGGTCACACCTAACATGCTATCATTTTTTCTGAACTCAATTAAATCCCCTGTACTTACATAAAACTTTCCTTGAGAGCTCGTACATAAGTATTCTTTTTCTGCTATCTCCCCTCTTTGAACTCGAATGAGCCTTGCAAGCTCATTAAGTACACGAACCTCTTTATTAGAATGAGCTATCATAAGGGAAGAAGATTTAGGGGAATTTACCCTATCTACCGCCCAATGTTTGACAAGCTCTTCCATAGCATCTTGTTTTGAATTCTCCCAACGAATCCCATTTTGTACGCTTAAACGATCGATAGCGGCACCAAGTTGGCCCGTAGCCAAGCTTTTCGCAATGACCCTATGCTCTTCTTGTTTCTGTCTTTGGATATCTTTGAGAACAGTAGCATTATACCGTTCTGCAAGTACTTTAAACATTCCTCCTCTTCCTACAGGCGGAAGTTGAGCCATATCTCCCGATAAAATGATTTTGATATTTTTTTTATCCGCTTCTTTGAAAAGCTCTAATAAAGGCCCGTTAGAAAGCTTTCCAGCTTCATCGATGATCCAAAATTCTTTTCCCTGTTTGATATCTCTTTTTCCGTGATGGGCTCCAAACAAGAATTGGTGTGTATTCTCAGGATTAGAAAGACCCTTTTCCTTTAACACATGAATCGTAGCGGAATCGGGACCAAAAGAACGAATTGTATAACCTGCATCTTGGTAAGCTTGCTGAAGAGCATATAAAAGATAACTTTTTCCGGTTCCGGCAAACCCTTGCAAAATAGAAACACCACCCTCTTTCAGGACGGAAGAATACGCTTTTCTCTGCTCTTCATTTAAACCGACAGGCTCTACTTCACGTGCACCAATAGAATTTTTACTATGTATACGATCACCCAAACGCAAGATTTTTTTCTCTTCTTCTATCACAGCCTGAGAGGTAAATTTTTCTATGAACTGGCCCGTTTTTTTGTGCGCTAATTGAATAATTTGAGGTAACTTCCAAAACTCTTCAGCAACTTTTTCTACATCAGATCCTAATACGTGTTTACTCAAGAAACGTCCCAAATCTTCTCTAGTGAAAACACTTTTTTTCTCAGTAAGCGCCTCTAATATTTTCTCCGGATTCTTAGAATAGTGATGATTTTCTTCCAATCGTTCATGATTCTCTTCTAATAAAGAAAAAGCTCGCCCTCGCATACGGAAAGGGCCTAAGTGAATCTGAGAAACAACTCCCTTGGGCTCAACAGATAAATTAATCCCTCTGTCTAAAAAGAACTGATTTTGATGCTCTGCCCAAAGTTGTCCCCAGTCTTGAGCAGATGTAACTTTTTGAAAACTATAGGTAAAACCATTTTTTTCATACTTTCTGGTAGCCATCGTGGGCATCAAATCTCTAGCCTTATGATCCTCAAATTCCAATCCATTTTCTTTGAATCTTCTAGTAGTAAGAAGAACGTGAGCGTGCCAGTTATGTTCTTTTTCTATATACCCTTGAAAGTCTTTACTAATAGTAACTGTTTTTCCATTCTCCAAAGCGACAATAAGAGCTCCTTTTTTCTCGTATAACACGACTCCCCTGTCCCCTTTTTCGACTTTCCAAGTTTTAGAGGCTTCAGAAAAAATAATACTTCTTTCCGGAGGATGAACGTCAATTTGTGCGGCAAGGCCCTTTTCTACAAAATTCTTTTTCACAAAGTCAACGGCAAGATTAATCTTATCCTCCACAGAAACTATTGCATCATCAGGTAAGGCCAGTAACACTTCAATGGCAACTTGAGCGTTTCTTTTGGTTTCCCATTTCTCTACTTCATTCCATAAAACTGTAGGATTTTTGAATTTCGAATCCACATGAGAAGGAAGCAATATTTCATGGTATGCAACCGTCTCTTTCCAAGACCAACTGTATTCTTTTGGTTTTTGCAATTGACTTCCTTCAAACTGAATTTCCGACCTGGAATTATAGGCTGCTTTTGCACAAACATTTTTACCATCAGATCGTTTTATAAATTCAAATTTTGCAAACCCTATAGCCATATCAAATTTACTCTTTTCTATTTTTTCTTAAGTATTACAGATTCTGGAATCTAACGCAAGCGCAAACTTTGTTTGCATGTTGCGTTTATTTCAGTTTTGCTTTCTGAGTTTTTTATTCGTTATTGTCCCAATTTATTTAAATTTCAAAAAAACTCAGAGGTTGGTTTATAGAGAAGAAAGAATAATATGGAGAATATATTCTTATTTTGTCAAACTGAGAGATAAATACGGAAAGGAGAAAATTGTGGTTCGAGAGGATATAGAAAAAAAGTTGGAAAAAATAGCCGTTGAAAAATCCAGACTTGCTCAAAAAGAAATGTTGCTTCGTAAGAAAAATGAAAAAAAAGAAATCGGTAGGTTTATAGAAGTTGGTAGACTAGCTGCACAGGCTGGAATTCTTACATTGAATCGAGAAACCCTACTGGGTGCTTTTTTGGAAATTTCTTCTCGAAT
>DAIEPN010000087.1 GCA_027348355.1 Chlamydiota bacterium
GTTTTGTTTGCGATCTGAGTTTGAAGAGTAAGATTGAGAGTGTTTCCTAGGAGATTCACAAAGGAAAAATCTTGGTCTTTTCGGTCTATTGCCAAGATGTCAAGAAAAACAACTGGAAATTGTTTAAGTGTTACTCCGCAGTCTGTGTGTAGATCGATGAGGCTCCAAGAATCTTTCTTTTCTTTTGGAAAGTCACAGGATGCCTTAATAGATATCAGGCCGCCTTGGGTGGATTTAGTAGAGGTTGCTCCGTCTAGTTGAAGTTTTAGTGTGTCACTCGATTGGAGTTTGTCTGATTTTACGACAAAATTCTGAAGAGAGACATTTTCTTCGAAATCCTTGCTTTCAAAAGACAGGCGATCGATCTTCATCTCGGCTTGCCATGCAAGAGAGGATAGGTCGAGGGTAGGAGAGATCATCCGCTTTTCATCTGTTGCGTAAGGAATCTGAAGCTTACTAATGCTCATTTGAATTCGGCTAGGTTCTGTTAGAACAAAAGGTGGAGCTATTTGGTTCTTTTGCAGAAGGTTAGAGATAAATACATAACCTTGCGGTGTAAGTGTCAGGTCAACAAGCAAAGGATTCTTATCATTTTGAAGTTGGCTATTACTAGCAAGAAGAGAAAGGTTCATATTGAGATTTGTACTTGAGCAGAGAAGAGTGCAAGACTGAGAAGTCGGAGTGCTTTTAAAATTTGCATCAATGGTAAGAGTAGGTCCTATTACGTTTTGTAGAGGTGTATTCCATCCCATCCAAGAATCAAAAAAAGTGGTAGAAAGCTCTTTACATTGCAAACGACCGGAAATAATCGCTTCAGAAAGATTTACAGCTGGAGCAAACTGCCATTTGCTGATTTTGCAATCTGCTACAATTAGCCCTGCATCTCTATCTTTTTCTTTTACATTGGCCCTTAGGTTAAGAGAATTTTCGGTAGAAGAAAAGTGAAAGTCCATTACAGTATTTTCTAGGTCAGCAAGAGACTCATCATAAGGGTTTTGTAAGGTGATCTTATCACATTTGATCTGCCCTGCTGGAAAGAAGTTTTTGTTTGGTTCAATAAGAGAATAGCTAAACGGAGAAATTTCTACGGAAATGTTTGGAGAATTTACAATTTTTGGATGAATAGAAAAATATGCCAATAGTTTATCCAACTCCTGTGGCTTCATGTGCATTTGGATATCAATAGGTTTCAGAAAAACGATCTTTTGAAGATGATCCTTTATCGAAAACGAAAGCGACGCTTTTAGCATGTTGGTGCTTATTGCAAGAGCTATATTATCAAGAGAGTTTACTTGCAATGTGCAAACAAAAGGGTTCCATCCCTCTTTAGTAAAGGGGAAGTTTTCTGCGAAAGAAATTTGAGAACTTTCTGTCTGTAAAGAAAGCTTAGACTTTTCTATTTTTTGTAGAGGAATTTCTACGGATGAGAGCGTTCCGGTAAAAGGGACTTCTCCAGAGAATACTTCTGAGTTTGTAAGAATTTGCGTAAAAGCGGGAGAGAGCAAATAAGTAAACGATACGGGAGAGGAAAGGGTTAGGGTATTTTTTTGTAGAAGTAGCTCTAAAGAAGGAAGTTGAAAAAGAGGGGTTTGTATTAGCGCGCGTAGCTGGCTTTTATCCTGAGATAAGATCCCATCTATTTTACAATCTAGTGTGCTTCCAAGGGCTGCAGAAATGATAGGTTCAGCCGGGTCTAGCATAAGTGTCGAAAGGGAATTTCCCTGAAGAGAAAAAGTTAGGGAAGATAGATTATAATTTAGTGGATTTTCGCATTGACCTGTAAGAGAGAGATGGCTTGGAGCATTTTTATAAAAGAGATCCAGGGCTGCAGCAAAAGATGCATTTTGCCCTGCTTTCTCTGATGTAATGTCGACTGATATTTTTTGTACTTCAAGTATTTGCTTTTGTTCTAAAAGGCTGAAGATAGCAGTGGAAGAATTTACACTAGCTGTAAAGGCAGCATTTTGAAAGTCCATGGTTTGTCCAGCGAAAGGAAGGGATAGCTTGTCTATCTGCATCTGGAGCTTGGGGAAGTTTGTAAGGGAGTATTTTACTAAACTGGGTGCATAGTTTTTTACTTTTTCGAAAAAAGAAGGAGAAACTTCCCAAACGACACGCGCCGGTTCCTCTAGCCTAATCGTAGAGTCAGCAGATTTAGTTGAAACGGTAGCTTGCAATTTCGGAGAAGAGATTTGTATGTCCATCATAAAATTTTTTGAAGAAGAGACATGTAGCTCTATATTGACCTTATCTCCAATAGCCTCTGCTAGAGCTCCCTTCAACCTTGGATCAAGAAAGGAGAGAATTTTCTCAAGGCCAATCACTGGCAAATTTTTTACATTCGCATCTGCTTGGACCAAGGGGACTTCAGAAAATACCTTTTCAAATTTTGCTGTGAAATCAATGGTTCCTTGCAGGTTTTGCTCTTTTGTGTTTCCTTTAATCTGCAAGGAGATGGGATTTTGTAAATTTTTAGGAAGCTCGATATGTAGAGAAACATCGGTAAAAGAAATGCTGTCGTTTTCTCCGTCTTGAATCTGTAGACCTCCATTTTCTAGATAAAGATCGAAGGCAACGGGAAAAGTGAATCTAGATTTTTTTGTTTTGCTACTAGCATTTGTCTTATTTATAGACGGTTTTTTTTCTAGAGAAGATTCTGGAGAGGAAAGAGCTTTTTCAAGAAAAGAAGATTCCTTTTTTAGATTGGTGGAAGGCGAAGAGATCACAATTTTGGAAGCGTCGTGCTCCCATAATATGGCCCAAAGGGAAGCTTCTACTGTAATTTCAAGACAGGGGAATACTAGATTC
>DAIEPN010000088.1 GCA_027348355.1 Chlamydiota bacterium
TCACAATTGATTTATATAGGTAGCTCTATAGGATGCGGGTTTTCTTTTGACCTATCCTTTCTTATTCTCTTTAGGCTATTGCAAGGTTTTGCTGGAGGAATGGCCATCCCTCTTGGGATGGCAGCGCTCATGCGGGCAATGCCACAGTCTCAATGGGCTAAAACGAGCGCATACATGAATATGGTAACCTTAGTTGCACCCGCACTTGGCCCTCTTTTTGGCGCCTATGTTACTAGGATAATGGGATGGCAATGGATTTTTTTTCTAAAAGTTCCCCTATCTTGCTTTTGCTTTACTCTAAGCCTTTATTGGGTTAGAAAAGAGGAAAAACATGAAGTTTCAAGATTTGATTGGCCAGGTTTTATTTTAGGTGGATTAAGCCTTTCTGGAATTTTATGGGTTTTGTCGGAAATAGGTAAAAACACTTCTGATCAAATATTGATCACGACATCAATTTTAGCCGTTCTTTTCGCAATCATCTTTATCCAGACAGAAAAAAGAAGTAAGTCGCCACTAATTCCCCTTTCCATATTTAAGAATCAACATTTTACTTTTGGAAACTTGATTCAATCGGCAGCGAATACAATCTTCTTAGGAGCCAATTTTATTATTGCGTTGTACCTACAGCAAGGTCTTTACTTCGATCTTGTCTCAACAGGTTGGATCATGTCAGCAATCACTCCTGGAATGCTCCTGGTACAGCCTTTGGTTGGAAAATTCTATAATAGACTAGGACCCTTGCCGTTTATTATACCGGGATTATTTCTATTATCTCTTAGTACGTTCGCCTTTGTCTTCACAACTGCGCAAACATCGCCTTATCTATTAGGATTTCTTGTTTTTTGTATTGGATCTGCTTCCTCAATCACACAAACACCTAACGTATCTTGTATTTTTAGCGGCCTACCTCATAAATATAAAGGAGCCGGAAGCTCCCTTTATTCTTTGTTTAAACAGGTATCCGCAAGTTTTGGAGTCGCAATTTCTACAATGGTGTTATCTCTTGGAATGAAAGTAAACGGGTATATACCCTCTCCGACTCCTTTCCATTATTGCTTTATTGTACTCGGAGCAATCCCTGCCATTTCATTAGCATTCTGCTTTTATATAGATAATAAGAAAGCATTAAAGCAGATCACTACACCAAGTCATACGCCAACAGAAACAGAATTCGGTACGGAATAAGGTAAAAAGTTCTAAAAATTTAGGTCGTCCCCTTCTTTTCATAAAGTTGGGTCACCAGAAAAAATTTACGTGTACCATTGCCGAAACTCTGTATCACAAGACTTATTTCTGCTAAATCAATCCAAATAATTTTGCTGACCAGATAGGTAAATTTCATCTTCATTAGCTTTTTGTAAAAAAACTGTTTTTGGCTAAGTAAGATTAAACAAGGAATGTTTTTTTGAGATCAATTCAGAGCTTCTATAGTAAAATCTTCCCTGTCCAAGATCGGTGTTGAACCGTAAAATTCACAAAGAGCTCGTCTAAAAATCTCAGCCCTTTCCGAAAGACCTTGCGTGCAGTATGTTTTGACTTGTTCGTATACCGCTTGTTTAAACGCAAGGGTATCACCTTCCGACCCAATAAGATTATCAATACTGACTCGAAAGCGAAATCCAGCTGCCATAGAAAGAATCCATTCCATAGCCTGTGGTTTGACTTCAACACTTTGAAAAAGTTTTTGCTCCGAAGCGCTACGCCCATCTGGTACATACCAATACCCGAAGTCCACAAGTTTTCGTCGATTTTCTCCAGCAATAAGCCAATGAGAGCATTCATGTAACGCGCTAGCAAAAAAACCGTGTGCAAAGATAAGAGAATGATGAGGTCTGTCCTCACCTGCTGGAAGATAAAGAGGTTCATCATCGCCTTTAACCAGCTCGGTATTATATTTCTCAAAGAAACAAGTATTGAAAATAGTTATTACATCTTCGTAGCGATGTACCCGTTCTTCTAAGCTTACTTGCTTACAATTCATACTTATCAATTTCCTGTTTTTCATCTCTTCTAAGAAAATAAATTGGTTATTTCAAAAGCAGATCATCCACTACATCCATACAGATATCTGGTAGTTTTCGATCCGGATCCATGCAATCCTTGATAGTGATAACAGCTTTTCGAATTTCTAGAGGAAGCTCCTCAGATGGGTTGTTTTCTCCTGGCCAAGACGCGTCGCGAGTTTTTTTATCAGGCCATCTCGAATAAGCAACCCACATTCCTTCTGGTGTTCGATGCAAACAAGAACCAATGGCTCCTCTATGTTCTACAAAATATTTTGCAATTATCTTCCAAGCATTTTGATAATCAGATTCTCGATTTGGTTTGAGATAAGCTTGGTAAATGGCCGCAAAACCAGAGTTGGCGTTTGGTAGGGTCATAAAAATCCCCGAGTAAAATTATATATTTTAGGAAAACAGGTTTTGACTGAATAACTCATTTGCGATAACTAGATCGCTTTTAACGGTAACTTTCATATTGATAAAATCCCCAACCACAATCTTTACTTTGTGTCCGTACATGGCAACAATTTCGCTATCATCTGTTGCAACAAAATACTGATCGTGAATTGCCGATTCCAAAGAGCTCAGTAAAATATCACGTCTAAACCCTTGGGGGGTTTGCGCAATCCATGTTGTAGCTCTTGCAAGTGACCTCTGTATGATTAGATCATCTTCTGCATATTTGATGGTTGCAGTGGGAGGAACAGCCGTCATTGCAGCGCCATACTCTTCAACTGCTTTAATCAAATTTTCAATAAGCCATACGGGAGTAAGGGCCCTTGCTCCATCGTGGGTGAGAATGATATTTCCCCTAGTCGCTTGAACACCTTTATATACGGATTCTATCCTTTCACTTCCCCCTTCAACCACAAGCACAGAGAGATTATATCTTGTAAAAAGTTCCTGATAAACCGGTATGTCCTGTTTGCGTGTTGCAACAATTATCTCATCTAGCTTACTGCATTTGGCGAACTGTTCTACAGTTCTTACTATCATCGGCTTTCCCGCGATCTCTAGAAGAAGTTTATTCTCACCAAATCGCGTTGAGCTACCTGCTGCTGTTATAACTACAGAAACCATTTTCCAAAATCTCCATGGCTGTTTTTTGCGCGACTCTTTCGGCTTCAATGATCTGATTAATATCAGGATTCATTATGTTTTTTGCTTTTTGGATTGTGGCCGCAATGATTTTAGGGATATCCATAAAACCAATCTTATTCTCCATATAGGCTTGTACGGCAATGTGATCAGCGCCGTGAAGCACAGCGGGCATAATCCCACCCATTTCCAAAACCGTATAACCCATGTTTAAACAAGGAAACTTAGCAAAAGCAGGTTTTTCAAAGTTAAGTGTTTTCCCATACAAATCTGTAAATGAGCTTGCAGATCCTTGCGCCCTTTCAGGATAAAATAAGGCATATTGCGTGTAACGTCTCATATCTGGAGTGCCCAGCTCCGTAATAATACTGCCATCACTAAATTCGACTAGAGAATGGCAAATATATTCAGGGTGTACAACCACTTTGATCTGACTTGGGTCAACATCAAATAGCCATTTTGCTTCAATAACTTCAAAAGCCTTATTTATGCACGTTGCACTGTCTATTGTAATTTTATTTCCCATATTCCAAGCAGGTCTGGAAAAGATGTCTTTCATTGTAACATTTTTGAGCTGTTCTTCGCTCATTTCGGCAATTTTCCCCTTGCCCATGGTTAAATAAATATTTCTGATCTCTGTTTTTTTTCCTGATTTCAGTGACTGGAACAAAGCGGAATGTTCTGAATCAATTGGGATGATAGTCACATTATTCTTTTTAGCTTCGCGTATAACAATCTCACCAGCTAAGACTAGTGTTTCCTTATTAGCAAGCCCGATTGTGATCCCCTTTTTTATGGCTTCAAGGGTAGGAATGAGCCCTGCTATGCCCACTAAGGAATTGATTACAAGATCACTACCTAAGGTTGCAATTTTTTTAAGCCCTTCTTCCCCTTTGTAAAGGAATACATTTGTTTTAAAGGACTCTGCTTTATCCTCATCTGTTATACAAACAGCTTCTGGTTTAAACTCCTCTATCTGCTCTTTTAACTTCTCTATATTGCTATTTGCTGACAGTCCAATCACCTTGAACTTGTCAGGATGCTGTCTGACAATATCTAGTGTCTGTGTTCCAATCGAACCCGTTGAGCCAAGAATAACAATACGTTTCATTTTAAAATCTCCAAGACCCAAATTTTACCAAGAATTCAGGTTATCGTCCATTTGCATTTTTTATGGGGATTTCCTCTCCATTTTATTTAACTTTGAGTGAGATACGTAGAATTTACACCATTTCAGGCTACCAAACTATTCCCAAATTCAAATAACCTATATATAGTTAAAATTATCATACCCATCTAGATTGGATAACCTCCATCTTAAAAAAAGGAAAATCTATGGCAAAAATGCGCGCAGTTCAAGTCCCAGGACCCAAAATGCCTTTCGAGCTCGTTGAAAAAGAGATTCCCATCCCTAAAAACGGATGTGTTCGAGTCAAAGTCCAGGCCTGTGGAATTTGTCATAGCGACTCTTTTACAAAAGAAGGCGCCTTTCCAGGAATTCAGTATCCAAGAGTTCCCGGTCATGAAATCGCAGGAGTGATCGATCTGCTCGGAGAAGATGCCGGAGATTGGAAAGTAGGTCAGAGAGTTGGCATTGGATGGCATGGAGGGCACTGCAAAACATGTCTATCCTGCAGAAGGGGAGATTTTATGACATGCGAAAAATTGCAAACTCCAGGCATTTCTTATGATGGCGGATATGCAGAGTATGTAGTAGTTCCAATTGAAGCTTTAGCCCTAATTCCCGAGAACCTCTCAGCAGTAGAAGTAGGTCCCCTGATGTGCGCTGGGATCACTACTTTTAACGCATTACGAAATAGCGGAGCTATTGCTGGAGAGACTGTTGCCATTTTAGGAATTGGGGGCTTAGGTCATCTTGCGATTCAATTTGCTGTCAAAATGGGATTTCGCACGATTGCAATCGCAAGAGGAAAAGATAAACAACCATTATCTAAAAAGCTGGGAGCTCAATATTATATCGACAGTGAAAGCCAGAGCGTAAGCGAAGAGCTTAAAAAACTAGGAGGAGCGAAAGTCATCTTAGCTACCGTTACAAATTCGAAAGCAATCAACGCTGTAGTTGATGGCCTTTCCATAAATGGAAAACTCCTCATCGTTGGAATTCCAGAAGAACCCTTATCGGTTCCTGTATTAACACTCATAGGCGGACGCCGAACTATTGAAGGATGGCCATGTGGAACTTCCATCAATTCTGAAGACACTTTGGCATTTAGCGAACTGACTGATGTTCGCTCGATGAATCAAGTATTTCCTCTTGAAAAAGCAGCGGAAGCATATGAACTCATGATGAGTGGGAAAGCAAGGTTTCGAGTTGTTCTCCAAACCGGTTTTTAAGAGTATTTTACTAGCTAGCTCTAAACTCATATCAGCGGAACCCAAAGAAGAGCAATTTAGAGTCTACAGATGTTTTACTTTTCAGGTTGTATAGCAATGTGGTAGCCTGCGGGGAGAAAATCTGCATGCGTTAGATAAGGAGCAAGTTCAGGATGTTTATTTTCTAATACGGTTTTTGCCTCATCAAATCGATT
>DAIEPN010000200.1 GCA_027348355.1 Chlamydiota bacterium
AATTAATGACTGCCAATTCGGTGTTGAAGGTGCATTTCCATCATAATGACTGCGCCCTTCTGTTTGAGGAGACTGCATTGAAAAAGTTACAAAAGTCATCCTCTCTCCTTACATATCTGATTGCTTTTGGCTATCCGTTGAAACATGCTTCTTACTAACTAAAGGTAATTGAGAAGAAGGATTAGATGAATCAAATCGAAAAAATGGGGCTAATTGCGTAGATTCCTTCTTGAGATCATTTCTGTCTTCTCGAACTTTACTGCGAGTAGGATGGAGTAAAACTCTTTGGTTTTGAGGATAGATGGTCTCTCGTTCGATAAAACTATTAAAAAATCCTCCCGATTTTTTCTGTTCCAACTCTTTTGGAAGAAAGGCCTTACTATCTACTATGGTTTTGGATTCAGGCACCTTTTTGATAACAAATTTCGGCAGCTTAGATCGGAATGGTTTTGTCTTTTTTTCTTCATTTTGTTCTGCGCCCAGCATTTCAGTAGCAAGTCTTGCTTGGATTTCCTTCTTGTCTATTGGTTTTTTAAAAAATTTTGATTCGGTTTCATCTTTTTCTTGAAGCAATTCATAAAGCTGTCTAATACAAACAACCTTGCCTACCCCAGTAGAAAAATTCGATAGGATTGCATCAACAGCTTTTGACACAATCTCATTGAAACCTTCCTTTGGATCAGGATCGGTAAATTTTCTTGAAGAGTCCCTTTTAGGCTCGAATTTACCACCTTCAAAAAAGCTTTTACTCTGATAGATGATTTGAGAGGCAATGGTTCCTATCAAAATGAGTTTCCCCCGCTGTGAGAGAACAACAGGACCTCCTGAATTTCCTCGGATAACGGTGCCATCTATAGTAAATGTTTTCTCATCTATAGAAGAAATGGCCCCTTTGTGAATAACTGGCTTATTTTGTCCTACAGGAAATCCGGCAAAATAGATCTCATCACCTGGGTAAAAAGTAGGATTTAGGTTAATAGTAAAATAACCAGGCACATTACCTATTTCCAGTCCTGGAACCTGTAGTAAGGCAAGATCGCGGCTTTGCGCTAGATTTATTTGCAAACTAGCATGTAAAGAAGCACCCTTAAAGGATTTTTCTCCAAAGACAATTTCAATTTCTTCTGAAAGGGGGACCTTTGAATTGAAACTGGTTAAAACATGAATCTTTTCTTCGGGATATTGAACAAATGATCCTGTGGTTTCAAAGACATCTTTAGCTGTTTTCCAAACAACTTTACAAACAGAAGCCGCAACCGTTTCATAAACTTCACGAACTGTAAGCTCTTGAAAAGGAAAATTCTCTAAGCTTACGTCTTGAAAGGCTAAATCTTGAGTACAGATAGGGCTGAGTCCAGGGTCTTGCGTGTAGAGCCTATTCATATATAACCACATAGTTAGGATTGCAGTCCTTCCATCTTATAAAGAAGTTTAAAAGGTCTGCAAGTGAGAAAGGTCTAGTTTTTATAAATTTTCTTAAGAATTGCTGCCGCTTGATCAAAATCAAGATATTTCAAATTTATTGGCTCTTTTCCCTGCTTTTCCCATGTCTCTTGCCCTGTAGAACTAGAACCGGTTAGTTCATAACCATTCTCTCGAAATTTTGCTTTTACAAAGTTTGCGATCTGGGAATCATTCATTTTTTTCAAGTCTGCAAGAGCTGCTTGGAAAGGAGTGCTAGTGGTAGTACTTTTACTAGTTTGAGGCTGTGCCTGTTCGGTTCTAATAGATTGTAGTCCGTTCTCTACACGAGCAATAATATTTGCCGACTCTGCTCCCGGGATTTTTCTCCATATCTCCTTAGCTTTAAGCAGGCATTCAGTGCTTTTTGCAAACTCTCTTAATTCCTTATAAGCAAAGGCTAGGTTTGACAAAGTCATTGCATACTGTATATTGTTTGAATTTACTCCCGAAATTCGCTCTTGTACTTTAAGAGATTCTTCTAACCTTTTAGCTCCCTTATTAGGATCTTTTAGATTGAGGTAGCACATTCCTAAATTCATCAAAATGCCGGCAATATTAAAATCAGGGGCGTTGTATCCTAAAACTTCTCTGTACATCGCAACAGCTTGTTCATAGTAGCCTATGGCTTTGTCAAACTTTTGTAGCATGCGATAAGCCTCTCCTAAATTTTGTAAATTCGCTGCCATATCCAAATGAGGGGTGTTTTCTCCCAAAACTTTTCTATGCATTACAAGCGCTTGTTCTAAATATTCAATTGCATTCGTAAATTTAGCTAATCCGAGATTAGCAACTCCTAGATTTAGCAAATTCCCTGCGATGTACATATAATTGGCATCATCACCCAAAACCTGCCTCTGCATGGTAAGCGCTTTATCATAATAATCGATCGCTGTTGTAAAATCCCCCGAATTTAAACTAGAGGTTCCAAGACATGTAAGAGTAGCTGCAATATCCAAATGATTTGTCTTCTCCCCCAAAACACATCTTTTCATTACAAGAGATTGGTGTAAGTATTTATTTCCTTCATCAAACTGTTTCAAGGTGAGATAAGCTTTTCCTAAGTTATTCAATACAGCTGCAATATCCAAATGATTTGTCTTTTCTCCCAACAGCTCTTGCAGTATTGAAAGCGATTGTTTAAAATGTTTGATTGCTTCTGTAGGTTTTTTTGAGTCAAGATAAGCCCATCCTATGTTTCCTAAAGTAGATGCAATATCCAAATTTTTCGCATCCTTACCTAGCGCAGCTCTAAACATCTCAAGAGATTGCTTGAATAATTCGACCGCTTTGTCAAATTTTTGTAGTGTACTCTGGATAGATCCAAGACTTCCCAAAGCTGCCGCTCTATCCAAATAAGAGGCTTGGTTTTAGGGAGTTGTTGATTCATTTCAAAGGAAAGCTGGCAATACTCATCCGCTTTTTCAAATAATCATTTGTATGGGACGATATAAATCTTTCTTAGCATCAAATCCGCGTAGGTCAATTCTATCTTTTGCTAGCCAAGGTCGAAATTCTTCTAAATGACCTTTTAATAAGGTAAGAGAACGTTCTTGTCTTAGCACTTTCCCTGAAGTTGCCTTTTTACTGAAAAATTCTTCGTTATTCTTCCTATACTGATCTACCAAAACTTGCTTTCCTGTAAGATAGGAACCCTGAGCTAATGCGTTAACTAGAGCAATCTCACTTTCATTATTTTGCAGCCATTCAGGACTTTGAAAACTAGCAAAGTGACTCGGGCTGCCAATGAGTTCGTATACACCTTGTTTTCCAAGTGGCGCTATTCCCCCTGAATCTAAACTAAATCCATGCGGCGTAAGACTTTG
>DAIEPN010000228.1 GCA_027348355.1 Chlamydiota bacterium
AATTAAAGCTATAAAAGTAGATGTGAGGCTCGTTTCCACTTCAAATAGGAACATGAAAGAGGCTATTGAAAAAAAAACGTTTAGAGAAGATCTCTACTATAGACTGCATGTTGTACCTCTTTATCTCCCACCTCTTCGAGAAAGAAAAGAAGATATCCTGCCTATTGCAGAGTATTTCTTGGAAAAATTCTGCCAAGAAAACCAAAAGATTTGTAAAAAGCTAAGCTCATCTGCTAAAGAAAAACTGCAAAAACATATGTGGCCGGGAAATATCAGAGAGCTTGCAAATGTAATCGAGCGTTCTGTGATCATGGTTGCTGAAGAAATCATTGAAGAGGCCCACATTATTTTTGATTTTCTTGATCGTTGCCCGGTGCCTCAACCAGCTGATCAGGTAGTAGCCTATTCTGAGCCTATGTGTTTGGAAGAAATGGAAAAAAGACATATTTTAGACACCCTCACCGCCCAAAACAATAATCGGACGAAAACAGCCAAAGCTTTGGGGATCAGCATAAAAACCCTTCGAAGTAAGCTAAAATCGTACGAACATACTCTCTAATACTTCTTCATGGACTACCAATGCTTTTTGGCACTGCTTCCAAAGAGCTAAAGACCTTTCTAAATTTTCCTTTTTGTAAAGATAAGACTCCTTATCTTTGCAAGAAAATTGCACTCTTTGCATCCATCTTGAAAATGATCCTGGAATCGTTCCAATTAAATGCCTATACGCCTCTTCTTGCACAATCTCTTGCTCCAAAAATACAATTCGCCCCTTTTCAATAGACATATGGGGGTCTCTTTTATAAACATTTTCTAGTTCTTCTACAAGTAAATGACAGAGGCTTGTAGTGCGTTTGGTGCTTTGTTTAAGCCGAAAAATAAGATCTTTCAAGGGATCCTTTTTCGAAGAGAGCTCTATCTGCTCTATTTCAGTATGGATCATCCCTCGAAAGTCATACGAATCTTTACAATAGAGAGTATGGACTTCATCTAAAGAAACGTAAGGAACACCCGGAATAGCAAGTCCTCCTTCAGATGCATTGATAAATTTAGTTCTTGGGTATTTCTTGGTAAGTGCAGCAATGCTCTCCGCTTCCATGACCCACTTGAGCAAAGTATAGGTTGGGTTTCCTTTACTGTCTTTTCTTCGAAGTAACCTATTCTCAGATCTATTTTCCTTTTTCCATTGATCCATGACCATTTTCTTATTTTCCAAAACACCTGAAGCGTAAATTTGCCCATCTGTAAATGCAAGGTCCACTCCACAAAAAACAATAGGATTACAACCTAAGAAAATAGCTAAGCTCACAGCAAGTGTTGTCACAGATAGTGCTTCATAATTTAGATCTTCCCCAACAGGGGACTTAGTAATTCCAAGATTTTCTTCAATCCAGGAGTCAAAACTCCCTCCCACCCCAGAGCGCAAATACCCTAAAGGGCCATTCCATGTTGAAAAAATATCAGAAAAAAGTCGATTTCCATACAAAAGCGGTGTTTCAAAAGCAACGCTATTTTTAATGCGGATATATTCTGCTTAATTGGGATCGAATGCCATTCCAAAATGAGGTAAAATCCCAGAATTGCTAAGAGCTGCTATTGTCGATCCTCCTGCAAAAAGAAGAGCGTTGTTCTCCATCTTTTTTAAAACTTCGCAACAAAAAGAAAGAGAAGGCCCAGCCCCACATATAATAGCGGGAATATTACTAAATTTCCCCTGCAATGAATTCACCAAAAAAGCTTCGGGGAGCCTAGCTGTATTTGCTAAAATATTAGAAAAAAGCTTATGTGGGTAAAAAGCCTCCATAAATAGGGCTTGAGAGGATACTGTTTTCCTTGTTAAAAGAAGACGAACTCTCTGCAAATGTCTAGTAAAATGCTTTTCATAAAGCTCAAGGGCCAATACTTGCACTTTATGAGCTGGAAAGGAAAAAGCCAGCTCTTCAATTGCTGCTTTCCACTGCTCTTTTCCGAAGATAAAACGAAAATGAATTCTAGGATGATTGATTATCTCTTCCACATGCTGCATTTGTAAGAAAGCGGAAAATACTTCTAGCTTATCTTCCAATATCACAAGAGCTCGATGAGGATGCTCATCTAACCACTTTATAAGAGCTAAAGCGTAGTAGCCAAGGCCTAAGCCATACAAATAGATAAGATCGGTATGCTCTTTATCAATCTTTTGAACAAACCTCTCTACCTCCTGAAAAACACTCTCAGAATGCAGTTTACAACCATTAAGAGAAGGAAGCTCCGTATTATATTCTGTCTCGTTTTGCAAAAAAAAAGTGAGCTCGGGAGAAGAAAAAAATTGAAGATGAAAAGCTATATCGGGACATTTTTCCCGAAATATCATTTCACTCTTTCCAACAAAGCTTCTTTCCATCCCAATATCCCTCTCGCTCTTGCATAGTCTTTTTGACTTCGTCCCACACTTTTTCAATATAGGTTAAATCTGATCTATAAATCCCTTCATATATGAGTTTCCCATCTCTATCCCATTCTCTCTTATCAAACCTTGTAGGATCATGAAAGACGAGTTCTTCCTTGAGGACACCGGTGGTATATTTTCTTTTATGGATTCCTATAGCTGATCCAAGACGATACTCACCTTCGTCAATAAGATCACCCTTTTCATCCCAAATTTTGTCAAAACCATCTCTCTTGCCTTTAACAAAAAAACTTTCTCTTTTTATTTTTCCATCTGGCCAGAAAAGTTGAACATGTCCATGAAGCTGATCTTCTTCGTAATGCATCAGGCTCTTAAGCGTTCCATCTTCATAGTAATATTCTTGCTTCCCTACTCTTTTCCCCTTGACATAACGTTGTAGGCTATAAAGCGTTCCAGAAAGATAGTACTGCTTTACTTTTCCATTCGCATATCCTTCATAAAACCAACTCGAAGAAAGGCATGTGCCATCTTTACTAAAGAAAAGGGATGGCCCGTGTAAAACCCCGCCCTTATAGTACATTTCTGCTTTTTTCCCGCCCCCCTCATAAAATAGCCTACATTCTCCATGCATTTTTCCCTCTTCTCGAAAAAAGGCCTTTTCTAAAAGTCCTTCCTGGTTTTTTTCTAAAACAGGCTGTCTTTTCTGGTCGTAAAATGGAATAGTGAGGTCTTTTGGCAAGGTAGGTAAAGAAAAAGGTTCTTGAATCGAGATGGCTAGTTCTGGATCTCGAATATGTAATATACCTTCAGAAATTTCATATACTTCCTGCATACTCATCTCCTCTATAAAAAATCTTGGAAAATTCTGTTACCATCTTTTTAAAGAACAGAATTTTATGAATAAAAAGAGTCAATCCTTCTTCCAAACTTTCTTCTCTCGCAAAAATATGCTTCCAAACATTCCAAAAAGGATCTAAGACAACCTTAAAAAAAAGTTCCTGCTCTAGGTCTAATTCGAAAAGAACAGTGTTTCCTGTATCTTTAGAAAGATTAGGATAATTTTGAAACATATTTTGCAAAATTTTCTCAGACAAGGATTCAACTCTACGCAAACTCTCTTGAAATTCATTTCTAGCTTGCTCGAGCAAAAAATAGCTA
>DAIEPN010000254.1 GCA_027348355.1 Chlamydiota bacterium
TTGCCGATTTGGATGATCTGTGACCATGCAATAAGGTGCGTTCTGTTGATTTTTTATCCAAGGGAGTACAGCTTTTGTAACATGCTTATTGCCAAACTGCACAAACCTATTTCCAAACTGAAGAATAAAGTCGGCTTTTAACTCTTCTTGGTTTAATAGGAAATTTGCATAGCGGATATGGTTATTATGACATCCGTAGCCCCTAGCATTAGAAGAAATATCGCTGATGATAGGCCAGTTTAAGTTTTCTGCTAGAGAGAAAATAGGTTCTAGATTTTGGTGTGTAGGAAATGATCCAAGTAGGATGACTCCTTTTTTCGCGCTTTCAAAAAGGGACGCATATTCTTTTGCAGTTTGCGTGGAGAGCATAGACTCGCTTTTCTCATATTTTGTAAAAAAGGAAATCGGCTTGCTTACTTTCCCCTGTGCGTTCCCGGCATCAAAAAAAGGTTCCCTAAATCTGCAATTGATGTGTATGGGGCCCGGATTGTGAATTTTTGCTTTATATAAGCCTTGTGCGACGGTGGTTGCGATAAAATTGCTAGGGAGATTTTCATAAGCGCCAACATCGAGTTCCCAGCGCACATATTTTCCAAAAATCTTACTTTGGTCTGCAGTTTGATTAGCTCCCGTATCAAAAAGTTCAATAGGTCTGTCACAACTGAGAATAATGAGAGGGATACCATCTAGAGAAGCTTCCATGACTGCTGGGAAAAGATTGCCTACGGCTGTTCCGGAAGTTACAACGATCGCTACAGGTTTTTTCACCGCTTTAGCTAAGCCTAGTGCATAAAAGCCAAGTCCCCGTTCGTCAAAGTGTACAGTTTTATGCGCAAGTTTGGATCTGGCAATTTCAATAGTAAGACGTGTAGATCTAGAGCCAGGAGCAATACAGAAATGATCAACTCCATGACGAATCAGCTCCTCTACTAGTGTTTCGGTAAAATGATCCTGTTTTTGCACATGAGATATCTTCATAAGAAAATCCTGGTAAAGGGGAGGATTTTTGTTTCTAGCTCTTCCCATTCCTCTTCCGCATTTGTTTTAGGTACGATTCCGACACCTGAATATAGCGAAAGTTTATTTTGCGATACAAGAGCACTTCGAATCGCTACAGAGAAAAAAGATTCTTTTGAAGAAATCCACCCAAGCGGAGAGCCATACCAACCTCTTGATACGTCTTCATTTTCTTTTAAAAAAAGGAGCGCTTCTTCTTTTGGGTAACCGCCTAGAGCTGGTGTTGGATGTAACAAAGAGACAATATCTTGGTCAGTTATCGTATCCTTTAAAATTCCTGAAAACGGTTTATATAGATGTTGCATATAAGTAGTTTTATAAATTTGTAAAGAACTATCCGAAGCAGTTTTACAAAGAGTTTTACAAACATTGCTCAAAAAATCAGTAACTTTATGAAATTCATCCAAATCCTTTTCCTCTGAAAAAAGCTCATTTTGGAGTAAAGAGTCTTCTTCAAGAGAAGTTCCTCGTTTCCTTGTTGCCGCGAGGGCTTCTGTTCCGAATGCATTTTTTGCTCGGCTATAAAGCTTTTCGGGGGTGGCCCCAATAAAGGAAGTTTCTTTTGAAAACTGAAGAAGAAAATTTGAAACATTCTCCACTGGCAAATTTTTCAAAAGGGCGTAGGGCTCAAGATTTTCGTTGAACTGAAAATCAGACCTTCTTGCTAATACGACTTTAGAAAGAGGAGAAGTCTTCATCTTTTCTTGGGCTAAGAATACTTTTTTGCAGAAGACCTCCTTTTCTGGAAAATTTCTCCTATGAATTAGTTTTGGTGATGAAATCGCAGGAGAGGGGATTGCTAAATCGATATCTGTAGATGCTACTTCGTCAATATAATGTTGATAGATAATACACTCATCCAAATTTTGGAAAATTTCGAATTGTGGAAGAAAGAAATAGCAGGGAGGAAACTCGTTCCAGAGAGGGTCTTGTGCAATACTTTTTGTAAAACTCATTCCACCAAAAAAGCGCAGGGTAGAAGGGAGGTTTTCAGATAATTTTGGGATTTCGTACAATGATAGGGCACTGCCTACAGCAGCTCTAACATAGCTATTGTCCTTTTCGCGAAAGTACATTTTAGGAAAAATGGCCTGTGCCTTTAGAAAAGAAATGACATCTATTGCTTCCCTCTTCTGAATGATGTCGCAACGATAGAGATATTCTTTTCCTTGGAGCTTGATTTTTTCAAAGGTCGATGTTGCATTCACTTTTTATACCTTCATATAAAGTGACAATTCCTCCTGTCAGAGGATATGCTTTGACTTCAAAAAAACCAGCTTCCTTCATAATCCGACAAAATGCTTCTCCACAGGGGAACGTATCGATTGTTTTTTGTAAATATACATAGGCTTCTTTGTTGCTAGAGAAAATTCCGCCAACGAAGGGGAGTATATTCTTTAAATAGAGAGAATGGAAAAAACGTAAAATCCAATTCTTCGGTTTAGAAAACTCTAAGATGAGAGCTTTACCTTGTGGAGCCAAAACTCGATGCATTTCTTGTAATGCACCTTGTACATCAACAACATTGCGTATCCCAAAGGAGATTGTTGTAGCATCAAAGGTATTGGCAGAGTAAGGGATGCTAAGTACACTGGCCTCTTGAAAAGTAATATGGGCACCATAGGAGCTTTTCTTTGCTTTTTTTTTGGCGATTTCAAGCATTTCATGAGAAAGGTCAATACCTACTGCAGTCCCAAGAGAAGGTCTTTTTTGGAATAAAGAAAAAATTTGATCTCCTGTCCCTGTTGCACAGTCTAGTACATGTATAGATTTTTTTTTAGGAATTTTAGAGGCTAAAACCTTTCTCCATATCTTGTCTATTCCAAAGGATAGGATCCGATTGACCATATCATATGTAGTGGAGATGCTATCAAACATCTTCCAGACTTCTTTTCTAGAAAGTTCTCCTTCTGAAGATTTCATAGAGCCGCCTTGATAAAACAAAGACTATGAAGTATACCACCTTTTCTCTGTAGAAACAAGAAAAGAATTTTGTAATAAAAATAATTTTCAGCTTTATTTATACTTGATAGTAAATAATTTAATAATTGATTTTTATTTAAAATTTCATGGTAGTCCTAAACATGTAATGCTCGCTGATGTAAATTATAGTCGCATGAACCTATCCTAATAAAATTTTAAATGATATGATTTCTCCTTTTTGGAGGTAAATCATGACAAAACACTTTTCTCATTTATCAGATTCCCAGTGGGAGACAATTAAGAAATTGGTTAATTGGACTCCACCTCCTCAGAGAGGAGTTCCTCGAGCAGATTTTAGAAAGATTTGGAATTCGATTCTTTTTGTTTTAACTAGAGGATGTCGTTGGTCAGATATTCCTA
>DAIEPN010000099.1 GCA_027348355.1 Chlamydiota bacterium
TTTTTGTGTCTTGTGAAAGAGTTTTCAATCCCAAATTAGAGAAGAAGCCCGTCATTGTTTTATCTAATAATGATGGGTGCGTAGTCGCGCGTTCTCAGGAGGCGAAGAAAATTGGAATTAGGATGTGCGATCCTTATTTCAAAATCAAAAATCTTTGTGATCAATACAACGTTTTTGTCTACTCTTCCAACTATCAATTATACGGGGATTTTTCTGCCAGAGTCATGGATATTTTGAAAGACATGGCCCCTGAAATACAGATCTATTCAATTGACGAAGCTTTTTTGTATTATGAAACAGGAAGTGAAGAAGAGATTTTTGCGCGCGCTGTGGAGATAAGAAAAATGATAAAGAAATGGATTGGAATCCCTACTTCACTCGGGATTGCTCCAACTAAGACACTTGCAAAAGCTGCGGGGAGCCTTGCAAAAAAAGATCTTTTGCAAGGTGTTTTTTCTCTAAGCTCAAAGGTTTCGCAAGAGAAAGTTCTACAAGATTTCCCAATTGGAGAGGTTTGGGGTGTAGGAAGAAAGTCACAGGTGAAACTGCAGTCCCTTGGTATTTATACTGCAAAACAGTGTAGAGAAATGGATCCTATCTTCATTCGAAAACAGCTGGGGATTGGTGGAGAGCGTATCCTTTGGGAACTGCGAGGGATAAGCTGCTTAGCACTAGAAGAAGTAGAATCAAGTAAAAGCATCACGTGCTCTAGATCTTTTGGAAGTCATGTAACAGAGTTAACAGATCTTTCTGAGGCTTTAGCTACATATGTAAGTCACGCGGCTAGTAAACTTCGAGAGCAAGGGCTTTGTACAAAAACTCTTTGTGTGTATGTAGAGGAAATGTTTGATAAAGAGATAGGAAGTCGTCAAAGCGTAAGTGAGATCATTCCACTCTCTTTTCCCACAAATGACACCCCAGAGATCATTCAAGCGGCTAAAGTATGCTTAAAAAAGCTATTTCGACCTAACGTTCAGTATAAAAAGTGTGGCGTTGTTTTTTTAGATTTAGTTCCAGAGTCTTCTGTGGGGCCCGAACTGTTTTGGAAAGGTTTAGATCCAAAACGTCGTAAGTTAGCCAAGCTGATCGATGAGCTTAACTACTCTAAAAGAAAAGATGCGATATTCTACGGGGCAATAGGGATAAATCCTCGTTGGAAGATGCGCTCCGAAAAGCGTTCTCCTAGATATACGACAAGCTGGGATGAGATTATTGTTGTAAAAGGTTGAGATCTACGCGATTTCGTTGCAGTCTTTTAAAAAATCGATTACTTTATTATGGATTTTTTAAAACCCTATGTGGTGTAAAATGAAGAAAATTGCATATCTTATTCCATTGTTTTCAATCTGTATGGCTCTACATGGAGCAGAACTTTCCAAGAGGTTTGATTGGGGAACTATTTTAGCCACTCCACCAGGAACTGATTTAAGGCATGGAAACCAAATCCTACATTTTAAAGCTGTGAACAAACCCTACTCGGAAGATGAAACGTCTGTAGCTTTTGTAAATAAATACTTATCTCAAGCAAAAGTTTTGCACTCTGATGCAGAAGCGATTCGATTTGCCTCGGATCAAGTCACTCTTGAAGGTACGTATATTGAACTAGGTGTTTGTTCAGGAAGGACGATTAGCTTTATAGCTGCTTTGAATCCATACAAGAAAATTTATGGCTTTGATTCGTTTGAAGGGTTTCCCGAAGAATGGGT
>DAIEPN010000105.1 GCA_027348355.1 Chlamydiota bacterium
CTTGTATTGTAATCCCAGTAATTTCTTCTAAAAATCCCATAAGAAGCGGCGCACCCGCTGCAAAATAGGCAACCATCAAACAGTAGTACAAAAAGACAAACATGCTCCCTGCAAACCATTTTCCTTTCGAGCCTAAAAATCTTTTGGACATAGAAAGAATGTTACTACCTTCAGGCATCCATAAAGAAACTTCGAGCAAAAGAAGTCCTGTGCAAAGCATAAATGCCCAAGCTAGAACTGTGATAAGCATAGCTGGAGCAAACCCCGCTTCACCTGTAACAAGAGGGATCCCCAGCATTCCCGCCCCTACTGTGGTACCTGCAATTAAAAGGGTTCCACTCAAGATACTTTGAAAAGATTTTTTTTGGTGCATGCTATAATTTTGTAAATATAATAAAAGCTGTATAAAAAGAATAAAATAGGCTAATGTTTCGCTAGAAAATTGTCAAAATAAATTCTCCTATGTTTCAAGAGAGTACAAAAGGGGTTACCCTCACAGTTAAAGTACTTCCAAAATCAAGTTTTACAGGATATGTAGGCTTTGAAAATGGGATACTAAAAGTTAAGCTGAAGGCGGTTCCTGAAAAAGGAAAGGCCAATGAAGAACTGATTGCATTTTTATCTTCTTCTTTACGCATTCCCAAATCAAAAATTCTTCTTTTACGAGGTGGGACAAGCAAACAGAAAACAGTTTGCTTTCTTGGTCTCAAAAAAGAAGAATTAGAAGATCTCTTAAAAAAAATCATATCCTACTAAATATCATCCGGAAAAAATCGCGAAGATCGCATACGAAATTCCAGAAGGGACGGAGGCTGCCAAGAACAAATATAAAGGAGAGACCTTATCTTGGAAAAATTTCTTAAGGATCACTTGTCCAGCAGGGTTGGGAACGTTTGCAATGACTGTAAGACCTCCGCCCACCACAACCCCACTCATAACAGCATATTGTAAAGAAAAGGTTAAATCAGGAAGATATGTAGCTAAATAAGCAATGGCAGTATTATCGTTAAAAGCAGTCAATATCATGCTGATTAGCATCATTTCATTACTTTCGAGTCCACCAAGGATTGACTTAATCCACCAAGCTTGTAAGCCTCCATGTATTAAAAGGCCTGCCAAAAACAAACCTACAAGCAAAGGTCTTTTCAACTGCACTGGAAATTGATGGGGCAGCGTCGCTTGATGGAATCCTAAAAACAATAGGAAAGATCCAATAAAAATAGGTGGATAGGAAGCATTGTAAATGACCCAAACTAAAAAAAGCACGTGAGTTGCAGTCACCCAAAAAGGAATCTTTTCCATATCTTTTTCTTCATTTACCTCTAAGTTTTTCTTATCCATGCTAATCAGTTCTTTTCGAAAAAAGAAAAAATAACAAAGTGTCGAAAAAGTAATTCCAACGCAGGCTTTTATCCCGAAATTCGTAAACATAAACCATGAGCTCCAATCCCAAATCCTTTGCACAATCAAAACAGGTGGCGCGGCAAAGTTAGTAAGGAGTCCTCCTACAGAAATATTGGAAAACAAAAGCCCCAATGTTCCATACGCAAGTTTTTTACTTGGTTCATGCACGTAGAAATGTTTTCCGAGTAAAAGTGCACATAATGTCATGGCACCAGCCTCTGTGATAAAAGACCCCAAGATAGGCCCGAAAATTAAAACGCTAAGCCACCAAGCGGCAGAGGTCCCACCCAGTATCTTAGTAACAAAGCGCAGCCCATTTTCTGCAAGAACAAGCATAGGCTTTGTAGCTGTTAAGCTCATGATCACAACAACGAGCATCGGCTCGATGTAATCTCTTTTAGACACATAATCGACAGCTGAAGGCCA
>DAIEPN010000082.1 GCA_027348355.1 Chlamydiota bacterium
TGGGAGGTAAACTCATCGGATCTATAGGAATAAAAGAAGATCCTTCTACAGGATCTTCCCCAGAAGCTTCGCTTGCCGCAGGAGATGCCGTAACTGCTAAAGTTGGATCCTCTACTAGACTTTTCTCTGGCAATGAAGGAATTTTATATTCAGTTGGTAATGAATTCACCCATTCGATCATCGCTTTTGCAAAGCTATGTACTCGCAGAGTGTCTTCTAACCCCTTTCCACTAAAAGGAGAAATAGGCTCTATTTCGCAAGCCTTACAAATATTTATGAAAGTTCTTGCTAAGCCACCCTCCCACTCCGAGCCATCTTCTTCTATTTTAGGATCTTTAAATTTCGTCCCACAAAGAGGATCAATAAGAATGTTCTCATATTTCCTAAAAAATATTCTTTATAGCCACAACTCCTTATAAATCATCATTTCATCACTAAAATAATCAAAAAAAGTTTTACATTTCTCTATCAAGTAACCTAATTTTTACGTATAATATCCTGCTATCATTCTTAGTATCAGGTGCTTATGCAATTACCAATTGTCCAGTCTCTTTCGTTTGTTCTTCGTACCCTAACCAGCTTGGATACCAAAATCAATAAAGCTCAGTTGGGTAATTTAGCTATGATCATTACGGCCATGATTCTTGGTAGTGGGATGTGCCTTTCAAAAATAGTTGCCTCATCGTTGGGCTCACCCGCTGTAAACACCCTATCCCATTGTTTTAGCTATGCAAACTTAGATGGGCGTGCGCTAATGAAAAGCGCTCTGAGGTATTCGATGGGAATCTTTGGGCTTCATGGAGTGCCAATTAAAATTGCGATTGATGACACGATGAAGCATCATTCGAAATTTTGTAAGACGATCTATGGAGTGTACTGGCTTTTTGATCATGTCGTTAACTCGAATGTTCACGCAAAATGCATCGTATTTGCCTATCTGATCATTAATGATACCATCCGATTTCCTATTGGCTGGAGAATTTTTGAACAAATAGAGAAGTCTAGAAAAGATAAGGGTGAAAAGGGAGTGAAAAAATGGGAGTTGGCTCTTGAGCTTATAGATGACGCCATTGAATTGGGATTCACGATCGAAACAGTTCTTTGTGATTCGTGGTACTGCAATCGTGGAATGGCTAAAGGATTAAAGAGTCGCAATGTACACTGGATTTCAGAGATTAAGGCCAATCAAATGGCCGAACTTTGGATCCAAGAGGGTGGAAAGTTGCGTAAGATCTCTATGAATCTTACCCAACTTTTTCAATATGGAAAATGTCTTTGCAAAGAAGTCTTTCTAGGGCTTAAGATCTCTGAGGAAGCGATCCAGAAGGTTTTATATTCGACCTCTGAAGTTACAATACATATAAGAGCCCTTAAGGGGACTTATAAGTTGGTACGCAGCGAGGATAAACGGACTGGAGCATGTAAAATTTTCATCACCGATGAACTAAGTTGGGAAGCTCAAAAAATCTTAACTTTATATTCTTGTAGATGGTTGATAGAGGAATTTTTCAAGAACGCGAAAGGACTATATGGCTTCGAGAAGGCCAGTATAAGGAAGATACAGGGAGCTTCGATATCGTTGTTCCTGGTATCCTTTGCGGACCTTCTCATTTCTATTCAGCTTCACAAAAACGTCCATGAGAATCCTGGAAAGGGGCAATTAACAGTCTCTGCTATCATAGCGCATGCACAAGAAGAGAACTTAAGAAATTTACTTCCACTCTTGGAAGATGAAGTTCAGCGAAAAATCATCATCGAGTCACTGCTGAAGCAGCTAAAAGCTCAACAGAGTAAAAAAAGAAAGCCACGGAAATTGTTAATCCCTGTGCCGGGATCTCCATCACCTAACTCTGATTTATCATCCTTAAAGCCATCTTTTGCCTCAGATGTACCATTAAGAGATCCAATTTCTGCTGAAAATGGTAGGAATAGCCATGCAAAAGCTGCTTGAAATCTGCAGATGGGTCTATGTAAATTTATTTTTTTAGGAAATATGAGGATATATTGAAGCATTGATGTTTCAAGTATCTTTAAAAAAGGCCTTTCGATGGAAAAACATTTCACAGCGACATCCTATATTTTAAAAGACGATAAGACTCTTCTTATCTTCCATAAAAAGCTGCAAAAATGGCTTCCCCCCGGAGGACATATGGAAGAGAATGAAACGCCAGTGGAATGCGCCAAACGAGAGGCTCTGGAAGAAACAGGCCTAGAAATCCATATCATACCTCAAGAAAATATCTGGATAGAGCGCTTCAATGCAGTAAGTTTCGAGAGACCCTATCTTTGTCTTCTTGAGAATATCTCTGCTTATAAAGACAAGCCAGCGCACCAACATATTGATATGATCTATGTAGCATCTCCTTGTGGGGGCAAAGAACATCAAGAGTTACTTGAAAGTGGCGAGCTGAGG
>DAIEPN010000108.1 GCA_027348355.1 Chlamydiota bacterium
TGGGCTTTTCAAACCGGGCTTGCTGACATGGATTTTACTCATGCTGAAAGGGCACAGCTCTTTGAAAACATAGGGCTATCTCACTACAATCAATCGGTACGTTTAAATAGCTTTCTGCAAACGCATCTTCCCTATGATCAATCAAATGAGGTATATCAAAGCTGGAGGAGTGGAACAGCAACAACATGGGAAGTTGGCTCTTTGGTAACTGTGGTGTATGGAGGTGTAAGGCTAGGATCTAGTCTAGCTAATGCTCCAACGAAAATATCTAGGATGGCTAGCGGAGCAGTAAAAGAGATTTCTCTTGCTAACGGTAGCTCTAAAGTTTTAAGACAGAAATTTAGCCCAGATCTTTCTGCAAAAGGAG
Source organism: Chlamydiota bacterium (assembly GCA_027348355.1). Taxonomy (GTDB): domain Bacteria; phylum Chlamydiota; class Chlamydiia; order Chlamydiales; family Rhabdochlamydiaceae; genus JABEVM01. The sequence goes on from DAIEPN010000108.1 coordinate 368, forward strand.
CTCATTCAGTCTACCGAAGAGATGCGATCACCGGAAAAATTTCGAAATACGAAACCTATCAATCACAAACAAATCCTTTTGATCCGAAACCTTGGGAAAGTGTAAAAAGATTTGATGCCACGGGAAAAGGGCATACCAATACAATTACAAAAATTAAGATAGAAACACCACATGTCCACGATCCAAAAGCTTCAGGTGGAATTAGGTTTCCCGAAGAATGGGAAATCCCAAAATAAGGAGAATTTTAATGAATGTTAGTGATTTTAATTGGTTACAAGAGTGGTATAAAAATCAATGTGATGGTGATTGGGAACATGAATATGGAATTAAGATTGAAACAGTTGATAATCCAGGATGGTATTTAACAATTAATCTTACAGGTACAGAACAAGAAAATATAATTTTTGATGCTGTGAATATTGATAATGACCCTAACGACTGGTTTTTCTGTACTGTGCGTAATAAGAATTTTGAAGCATCATGTAGTCCGAACAATTTACCAAAAATTTTTCAGATTTTTCGTAATTGGGTAGAAAATTGTGAAAAATGAATCATTTATATTTTCTATAATCGGAACTTTTTAACTTATGAAGACTTGTTTCATTCTATGAAAATATATTATTCCTCCCTCATGCTTCTGAAATGATTCGATTGTAGCTACATCTCTCTACGATCCAGAGGGAGAATTTAAAGAGATAGGAGTTCGCTACAATCAAAAAACTTTCTGGAAAGTCTATGGTCCGAACTCTTGCGATGCTGTTATGGATGAGACCGGGGAAGTTGTTTATCTGTCTCATAACATACTAGGACATCTTAGTTGGATGGCCACTTCGAAAGGAATTTTTAAACATGAAGAAGAGATTTCAGCTTATGGTCCGCAAGGACATGCCAAGCCGATTCAACCGGATCTTCTTTCGTATGCCAAATCCCTTTCTTGGCAAAGCCAAACGGTTGATCCTACAGGATTGATTTGGATGGGCGCCAGATACTACGATCCTGTTTTAGGGAGGTTTATATCTCAAGATCCTGTGAGCTATCCGAATTGTTTAGATCCGTATGCTTATGCAGGTGGGGATCCGATTAACTACTATGATCCTGATGGCAGGTTTGAGTCTCCTATCAATAAGTCAATTGGAGCTACTACGGCAAGTTCCGGTAGAGGAGGAGCATTTGCTCAAATAAAGAGGTCGCTATTTGGTTTAATGCCGTGTGGATCTGCCTTTATGAATGCGAAGTCCGAACAGATAGGAGGCATGGTACATGGGGCTGCAGATTTTGCCTTAAACAGTGTTCATGACGCTCTTATAATGAATGCGCATTTGGGAGCCTCCGAAATGGGTTTTAGTCATTTTGATAGATCTCACATGACGCAAGGCATGGAGCAGGTACACCATAATCAATCGATTGGGCTAGAAAATTTTCTGCAAAATCATCTTTCTTTTGATCAATCTAGTCCTTTATATCAAAGTACAAGGTATATGACAACGACAGGTCTAGGTGTTTCTTCTGTAGCAGCAGGTGGATATGGAGTTGTAAAATTAGGTATGAGCGTGCATAGATTGCCTCAAATTTCTATGCAAATATCGAAGTTTGTTAGTAATGAATCCCTTCTTGTAAAAGAGTTATCTCAACCTAAAAAAATTTGGACCTCAACTAAAAGAAATAGTTCTGTTCAAAATGCTTATAGGCATTGGAAAGATCATGGACATGAATTTCCAGAACTTTTAAATTCAAAACAATACGTGGAAGCAACCAGGGATTTTATCAATAACCATTCCTCAGGGACTCTAACAAAAATTCGACTAAATGGAGATGTTGTATTTTATGATCCCGTTTCTAATACTTTCGCTGTAACAAACCAAAAAGGATTACCGCGTACTATGTATAAGCCCGATCCTTTAATTCATAAATATGAAACCAATCTGGAATATTTTTATGGTCAATAAATTGAATGAACTTACTTGTAGAGTATGTGGAAAAATTCAGGATAATCCCCCATGGGGAGAAAATGGACAGTGCCCTACATACGATATATGCGATTGTTGTGGGGTAGAATTTGGGTATGGAGATTGCACATTAAATGCCATTCGAGCTTTTAGAGAACAATGGTTGGCGAATGGTAGTCATTGGAAATATCCAAAGGAAAAACCGGCCAATTGGTCGTTAGAAGTACAATTAAAACAAATCCCTGAAGAATATAAGTGATAGTTTGTTGTTTTGTTAAATAGAGACCTCATCAACTACACTTAGATATGATCCATGGGGAAGCCATACTGATTTTTATGTGGATACATATACCTGGAAAGCTTCCTTTCATTAATCAAATTGGCAATAACGAAATTGGAAAACATATTCCTTGTATGAGCCGACGGGAGCTACTACGGCAAGTTCCGGTCGTCTTATTGAAGAATCAATTTATCTCAACTCACAGCTCATCCAAAAAACACACCAAGCTTGGAGTTCAATAGGAAGAAGTCTTCAGATTGGTGATCATAGACGTGATTTCTATTATCAGAATAATCATTAGATCTCTTTCGAAATTAAATTTTTTGTTATAATGACCTCCAAAAAATGGAGGAATCATGAAATTTGAAATAATAAAGGAGTTGGCATAGTGAATTTCGAAAGAGCTCTAATTTACCTACGTGATTTTATACGGAATTAAATACAGATCTCTTGATATTATTACTCATACATTTTTCCAATTTAAAGTAAGGAAGAGACGTGTGTATTGTCCCTGTTTTACTAGATGCAATAATAGTTGTAAGCTCGATTAATTATTCTCAAACTTCAGCTTTGCGAATTTTTAGGCAAGGCGCTTTAGCTGTATCTTGGGATATATGGACTTCAGCAGCAACTCTGAATGGAAAAGTGCCTATTCCAACTGGCACTCATGTCGAAGGCTACATAACAGCTAACAATCTCGAAGTGAAGGATTATAATAAAGCCTTGGCGTTAAGAAAATTAGAGCAGGTAAGTGAGCTCTCTCCTAATGAGTTACTCAATTTTGGTGATTATGTAAAAAAGACAAGGCCTGAAGTTGAACTGGTATCATCCTTCTTATTTGAAGGAAAAGACTTTTCCAATTTACCTGATAAAACTAAGCTTGAGAAGATAAAGTTTTTACTTATTCCTGTTGTTGTAGGTAGAGGAGATGGTATTTTACAACGGATTGCAAAGTCGATGGGATGCTCCGGAGAACATGTAGTCAGTTTTTTAATAGATTTTGAAACATACACGATTGAATACTATGATCCGAAAGGACTTACCTGTGAAGATCGGAAAGGGCAATCTCTTCGAAGCGATCCAAAGCATGATTTACCTCATTTTTTGAACTATATAAATCAAAAATATGGAGAGGGATCATTTACAGTTTCGCAAAATACAATAAAAAATCAAAAGGATCTTCATAATTGCGGCGTATATCTCTGTAATTATTATGAAAGACGTTTAGTACAAGGGGAGTCCTCTTCTTCAATTTTTGAGACTTATTTGACTTCAGAAGAAGCAAATAGATATCGAGGAGAAATTTTCAAACAGATCTCTTCTTTATCTAAAGAGCCAATTGCAGATAATGACGAAGAATGGGAAAGAATCTAAATATGACCAGATTGATCTTAAGGCAGTGCTAAGTAGTCACACCCTAAGATATTTTCTACTTTATATCCTAAGCTTTCAAGAAAACCAATTGTATTATCAATTTTCGCTCGAATCTCTTCCGACGCATTTGCGTAGTGATGTCCACCCATAATTTCAATCAAAATCACAGGCTTATTTCGGATAATGGTATTTTTGGCACCTTCTAAAAAGGCATCTTCCATCCATTCTACATCCACTTTGATCAAAGATATATTGGAGAATTGGAAAAAATCCAGAGTGCGGATTGGAGCAAAATATCCAGATTTTCCACTTCCGATAGAGGTTCCACCTTCATTCCCTGCAAGTAAAGGACTCAGTTCGATTGTTCCATTGTTATTTCCTAAAGCTACAGGGAAGATATGAATATTCTTATGTCCATTTTGTAAACGGTTCATAAGGAGTTCTCTCATAATTTTAGGTTGAGGCTCAAATGAGTAGACTTTTCCTTGAGGTCCAACAAGCTTTGCCATACGCATGGAATGAATTCCAATATGAGCTCCTACATCGATCACAGCGCTTCCCGGCTTAGTACATTTTTCTAGAAGTTCTTTGATATGTAATTCCCAACTGTCTCCTTGACGTAGACAGTTTTTAATCAGATCTCCTTTAAAATCGATAAAAAATCTTCCTTCTTCCGTGACTAAATAGACTTTATATTCTTCAAATGGAAACTTTTGGATGTATTCAAGTAAATGAGCAGAGAAATAATCATGCGAGTCTTGATATTTTATATCGGAGGTAAGTTCATCTAAGTTGAAAATTTGCGATAGAGAAAATGCTTTATTCTCTTTTACATTTTTATTATCAGAGCTTTTTCTCTTTGCCATATATTCCTCTAAAATGCACTTTTGAAATTTGCACCGAAATTTTTGAAAAATTCAGGAATTTTGAGCGTGATTATGTCGTAAATTTCTACTAGAAGCTGATGTTGGTAGATAGTTAAATAGAGAGCAAGTGTTAGAGCTAAGATAAGAAAAAGGATAAACTTTAGCATTTTTCCCCAGAGTATCCTTTTATCAAATTTTACTTGTCTGAGAAAGCAATTTCACATTGGCTTCCATGGGCTCCTTCCGGAAGTAGGTCACATGAAATACGAATTTGTCGCGAGTCTTCTTCTAAATAAGCTATAGCAGGGAGTTCTTTTTCTGAGAAAATAATTTTACAATTATAAGTGCCTGGTGAAGGAAGCTCCAGATGCTGTAAATCTTCTCCTGCAACGACGAAATGTTGATCACTGAGCTCTAAAGTCACAAAAAGAGAATAAGGACGACCTAGAAGTTTTGCTACTTCTTTTAACTCTCCTCTTTGAATTAGCTTACGGATGTTTCCGGATGAGATCGTTAGATCACCTTGAGAGTACTTAGGCAAATAATGACAGGCAAAACCCAGTTCTTCTGAGAGTGGTTTTACGTTTTCTTCTATACCTTGCCTATCCTTCCCAAAGGAAGACCCTTGCCCTAGGATAAGATCTGTGAAATTACAAGAGCTTTTTAGATCTCTTATAAAAATATCATAGGGGAGTTCAGATAGCTCTTTTGTAAATTCTAAAAGACAGACAATATCGACACCCTGCTCTTGCAGAAGGAGTAATTTCTGCTCCAAACAGCAAATCATACGAGGTGCATGGGTGGGATGTAAAACTTCAAGGGGATGATTAATAAAAGTGATTACAACGATTTTATGATCTTTTTTTATTCCTTTTAGATTTTGCATATAGCGTAAAAGGGATTGATGGCCTAGATGTATACCATCAAAATTTCCCATAGTAAGAAGACAAGGCTCTACTAAAGGATTATGGAAATCGGTTATAACTAGCATGGGATTCCTTTCAAAAATTTTGCCGAAAGTAAATCGTCTTTTTCCATGTTAAAGATTTCTACACATTCTTGTAAAAGAAATGGTCCGCTTCGTATACGAGTCAGCTCTGTAAGATGAGCTCCGGTTTGTAGATGTTTTCCTAAATCATCCGCAATAGATCGAATATATGTTCCTTTTGAACATGCAATGCGGAGCTTTACAAACGGATATTCATAAGAGAGAAAGGTTGTTTCTACCTTGACCGGGACTTCTTTTCTCTCAATTGTGATCCCTTTACGGGCTAACTCATAGAGCTTTTTCCCTTGGATTTTTTTTGCAGAGAACATCGGAGGGGTTTGCAAAATTTCCCCCTGAAAGTGTGTTATAGCTTCCAGAACCTGGATAAGAGTTGGTATTTTGTTTGATTCGGAGACCACTTTTCCATCGAGATCGAACGTATCGGTTGCAATCCCAAGACGGATTGTTGCTTCATATTCTTTATCTTGTCCCAGGAACTGATCTGACATTTTAGTAAATTTTTTTCCAACAAGCATCACCATAACTCCGGTCGCAAAAGGATCTAAAGTACCTGCATGCCCAATTTTAGAAATGCTTGATAAAAAGCGCAACCTAGAGACTAGGTTAAACGAAGTCTTTCCTTTTGGCTTGTTGACAAGCAAAATACCTTCAATCATAGAATTATTTAGAGATGATTATTCATCTTTTGGAGGTTTACGAGAGTTTTGTTCTTGTCTAATTTTCACAAGAAGATCGTCAATGTGGGCTTGCTCATCTACTGAAGAGTCCAGCTTAAACTGAAGACTTGGGAAATAGCGCAGAACAACCTTTTTAGAAGCTTGAATGGCAATAAAGCCGGCAGCAGATTGCAGAGCCTCTATAGTTTGTCTTTTTTGCTCCGGTGTACCGATCACGCTTGCAAATACTTTAGCGTAGTGTAGATC
>DAIEPN010000111.1 GCA_027348355.1 Chlamydiota bacterium
TTCCCTTTGCTTACCGCCCATTCTATGGTTTGTTTAAAGGGAAGGATTGCCAAGGCGTCAGGATTGTCATCACAGATTATGGGAAATACAAGCCTTTAACGGTACAGTATTTGCTTATCGGTATGCTTAAGAGCCTATATCCAAAAGAGGTAGGGAAAAGACTTGCTATCATTGATTCCAAAGCAAAAGATATGTTCTGTAAAGCGAACGGAAATGAGGAAATCCTTTCTTATATCACTAAGGAAAAATACATCGTCTGGAAAATGATTTCCTTTCAAGAAAAGGAAAGGAGTGCTTTTTTAGAGAAGAGAGAAAAATACCTTCTTTACTAAGCTTTGTAAGAGAGGCTCTATTGCCAAAACTTAGAAAGAAATGAGAAAATATCGAATTTTTTACCCTTAGTTAACAAATTTATCTTAGATTCTTTATGAGCATTAACTAGGCCAAGTAAAAAAATAGAGTTCACTACATGCCCTCCTTGGCATTTTTATAACATAATTTTATTATCTTATTTTAAAAACTTCAAGTTTTTTTGAATAGTTAATTTGCAAATATCTTATAATCAAAGATTCTATAATAGAAATTTTGCCCGAATTTAAAAAAAGGATACTTTACTAAGGGAAAAGAGAGAAATCTAGAACTAGAAAATTATGTAACCTATTATAAATAAGAAATTTCCATTCTTATTTCCATTTATTCCGAATTTACCGGATGCTTGCCACACCGGCATCACTTCAATTGTGTTGATATTGATATGAGATTTTTGTGTAGAGCAGGTGTAAATGATCTCCGCTATATCATCAGAGCGGAGCGCCTCCGCTCCTTCATAAACCAATCTAGCCTTTTGCTGGTTTCCATGATAGCGGATAAGAGAAAATTCTGTCTCTACAAGGCCCGGTTCAATGCAAGTGATTCGGACATTTGTTCCGAGTAGGTCAACCTTTTTCTAAGTCACCCCCTTTATACAAATAAATCCAAGTAGAATCTTAGCTCTTACCTACTTCGCTCTTTTGTAGAGTCCTGTCCTGTTTTGTGATAGTGAATCTACTCCTAAAAATTTTAGGGAGCAAAAGCGACATATCAATACGCAATACCATGAAACAAAAACGACTTTATTTGATTTTGCAGGAGTTATTTCTAAGGTTAACACAGAACAATTACTAGAGTTTTTCACAATAATCTTAGCATAGACAAGATTGAATTTAAAGCAGCAATGCAGAAGATGCATGCGTGAATAGCGAATGCACAATTTTAGATGGTGAGGAGCGAAATCTCCTCTTCTGATATTCTGTTGAACTCTTTAAATATAGTTATTCTAATCCTCGTTTTGCCTTCTTGAAAATATATATGTCAGATCCTAAAATTTAAGTAATTTTTTACTTTAGGTACAAAAATGAGTATTCCTTCTGTAGGCACAACAAAAGCTTATCAATACGCTGCTGTTCTAACTATAGCCGGTTCCGACCCTAGTGGGGGAGCTGGTATCCAAGCTGATATGAAAACATTTTCATCTTTGGGCTGCTACGGGATGACCGTGATAACAGCGCTAACAGCGCAAAATACTGTCGGAGTTCAGGCCGTCCATTCTCCTCCTGTTGAATTTCTAGAACAACAACTGAAATCTATTTTTGAAGATATCGCCATTAATGCTATTAAAATCGGCATGTTAGGAACCATAGAGGTTATTCACAAAGTTGCTGATTGTTTAAAAGCATATAAGCAAAGTAATTCCAATACTCCTGTTGTTGTGGACCCTGTAATGTTTGCAAAAAGTGGTTATCAGCTTATACAGAATGATGCTATACAATCTCTGAAAAATGAAATCCTACCACTTGCTACTATTCTCACTCCCAACATACACGAAGCTTGTCATCTACTTGGAAGAGAGACTATTAAAAATGAAAGCGACATGGAAAAAGCTGCATTTTCTATATTAGATTTAGGGCCCGAAGCTGTAATTGTTAAAGGAGGTACATTACATAACGAAGCATTTACGTTAGTTGGAAGAGACTGTCTTGTTATAAAGGGAGATCCTCATCCTCATTGGCTTAAAAGTGAAAGAGTAAACACTACCAACCTCCATGGAACAGGATGTACGTTCTCCGCTGCAATTGCTTCTTTTTTGGCAAAGGAACCTAATGTTTTAGCTGCCGTTGAAAAGGCTAAAAAATACATTTCGAATGCAATAATTGAAGGGGCTAAATATGAAATCGGACATGGAAAAGGACCTGTACATCATTTCCATTCTGTTTGGCAGCAAGAAAACTTTACGCAAAAAGCATTTTCAGAAATAAACTCTCTTTATGAGAAAATACAGAGACTCCCTTTTCTTAATGAGCTAGCAGCAGGTTCACTTCCTGATAAACGATTTGCCTTTTATATAATGCAAGATCACCTGTTCTTGTTAGATCGAGCAAAAGCATTTGAGATATTAGCCTCGAAAGCTCCTACTCAAGAATTGGCCGAATATTTAACAAAATTATCTAAGTTAAGCCAACAGGGAGCGGAGCAGATTTTTAAGAAATATAGTCTTCCTGTTCCTCCAAAAGAAACCCTGCAAAAAAGCGAAGCTTGTAAACACTATACCGAAACTATGTTAGAAACTGCTTCCAAGAGAACATGTAATGAGGGATTAGTTTTTCTATTACCCTGTACGTTACTCTATCAAATGATAGCAGAAACTATGCAGCCCGGAGCTCAATGTCCCGCCCCCTACAGGCTTTGGATCGAAACTTACAGTAGTCCAGATAGGAGGGAAAAAGTAGAAACTATGGTAAGCATTGTTGATCAAGCTGTTGCAAGGTCTTCATATGACGAAATTCAAAATTTAAAAGCTCTATTTGCCGAAGCTTCTAAACTTGAGTACAATTTCTGGAATGACACATCCGATTTAGAAAGCTAAACGTCGTACTCCTTTAAAATTCTCAAACGGACAAGATCACTTTTGTAGAAAATGTTGTGAAAGGAAAACTTCAACCTTCATGTTAGAACAAGAATTTCTCTTTCGCTTTCTACTCACCGTATTTGAGAATCACTTCTAAAAAATATGAAAAATTGCTCTCAAGTTGTTGAATCCTTAATGGAGTTTTTTCATCCCGATTCGCCTAATTCTCTTTTTGTAAAAAAAGAGAGGGACATCTATCCCTCTCTATAAGATTGATTGCTTAAATGTTTGGATCTTTAACCCGCCTGCAGTTCACGAGGTGGAACCGCTTCAATTTTCCATTGTTTTCCACCTAATATAGGGGTGAGGTGGATAGGTGATGAATGATCTTGACTTGCTCCTGTTTCTGTATTATGACCAAGATA
>DAIEPN010000114.1 GCA_027348355.1 Chlamydiota bacterium
CTCTTGACTACCTTGCTGTTGGAATTTCTTCAGAGAAGTCGACCATGTTCATACAATCACAGCTTCCAGCCCTTTGCGAACTTACTCAATTTTATTTGAATTTGATCACATGGAACCGCCTTAAACATAATCCTACTGTAAAGCAAGAGATTGTGCAAAAAGGATATGGGGAAAATGTTCCGGCTGGATTTATGGTCTATCCGGTTAGCCAAGCTGCGGACATCACAGCTTTTAAAGCAAATCTTGTTCCAGTAGGTGAAGATCAGATTCCTATGATTGAACAGACTAACGAAATTGTTCGTCATTTCAATCGTATTTATAAAACAAAAATTCTTGTGGAAGCCAAAGCGATAGTTCCTAAAATTGCACGTCTGCCAGGAATTGATGGCAAGGCTAAGATGAGCAAATCTTTGCAAAATGGGATCTATCTCTCTGATGAAAGTGATGTCCTCGCTAAAAAGGTGAAAAGTATGTACACCGATCCCAATCATTTACGGGTCGAAGATCCAGGACAAGTCGAGGGAAACCCAGTTTTTATTTACTTAGACGCTTTTGATCCTGATAAGGAAGGTGTACTTAAGATGAAAGAACACTATACAAGAGGCGGTCTTGGGGATTCAGTTGTGAAAAAAAGACTGTTAGAAGTTTTAGAGTCTTTTTTAGATCCGATTCGAAAAAGAAGGAAGCAATTTGCAAGTGATCCTGCTGAAGTGATGCGAATCCTGAAGGTGGGAACAGAAAGGGCCAAGCAAGTTTCTGAAAAAACTCTTTCTGAAGCCAAAGCTGCTATGGGAATCAACTATTTCGGATGATGATCCTCGGTCTCTTCTTCTATTTCATGATTTAGGCTCTCTTCTTCTTCGGTTTCGGGGACTTCCTCGCTTTCGATGAATTCACGGAAGAAGATATAGATACCACCAATAGTGAATAAGACAGGTAAGAGGATTTCCCAAGATATATCGAACTGTACCGTAACAAAGACTCCAATAAATACAAAAAGAGAGACCCACATATCATAATGTCTTCCTAAAAAGTATTGTCTTAAAGCTAGAGGTAGGCCGAAAGCCAACATAATTCCAGGCCACCAATTTTTAGTATAGGTGAGGATAGCAACTCCTAGGACAAATAGAGCTGCTGTAATCATTTTTGCTTTCTTTTTGGAGAGGAGAAGATTTGCCATACTATATCCTTTTTGCTTTTTTGTAACAGGTCGCTGGTTTTTCAAAAAGAATATTTACCAATTCCTTTCTCATCGATAGTAAGCTTTCCTTTTGTCCAATTTTATGAACCTATCCAAATAAATTGTGTATCCACGAATAAATAGTATTCAGTCTAACAAATCTAGTTCGAATCTCCGGCAAACACTCCCAACGCATAAGAATGCGTCTGCAACGTATCTTCTGCCAAGTAAAAGCTCTTTCAACCATTTGATCGTTGATTAAAAGTCATTGCTCTTCCTTGAACTTGCCTCAATTTTTTTGACGTTTTGTAGATGAAGAAGAAAAACAAACCTCCAAGTGGAGGTTTTGTGAAACAATTTGAAGAACTAAACGAAGAGCGATGGATCTTGTGGTACAAGATCTTATGACATGCTCTTTTCCTAAGCCAATGGGAAAAAGCACATATTTAAGAAAAGTGTGGAATGCTATTTATTACTGGAGAGCGTTATTGGGTCGATCTTTCTGTAGATGAAAAATATGCAAATAGGCAACCACTCACGGCTGGCTAACGAGATGAAAAAAATTGGAGTTTTCGATGAAGTTGTGAGTGGGTGCTACGAAAAGCGACGTGTGAGTCTCTTATCGACCGGAACGGTCTCATTTGAGACGGCTCCTTTGCGTCAGTAACGGGAGGTGGGATCGGAGTGAATCATCGTTACAAGGAAAATGTATTGGGATTACTTCAACTGGGAAAGTATTAGACCTGCTGAAATTTAAGCCAATCCCTTAGGTAGTTTAGAGAACTTATTTTTGGTGAAAAAGAAGGTACATGCGGATTACTAGTTAGATGAGAAAGAAAAGCAGAAGTTAGGCAACGGTCCAAGCTTCTTTTATTCTTAGTTGGTTAAATATTTTATTGAGA
>DAIEPN010000141.1 GCA_027348355.1 Chlamydiota bacterium
TTCTTTCAATCAGGTCGTGGACTAAACTTTCTAGTTTTGCTTTTGTTAAAGTTAAAGCTAAGTGTTTAGGTCCGCTTGCATCCATTGTGATGAAAGGTTGGTTGATTTCTGTAGACTGAGTTCCAGAGAGCTCAATTTTCGCTTTTTCCGCTGCATCTCTAAGACGCTGGAGAGCCATCTTATCTTTGCTCAAGTCAAGGCTGTGCTCTTTTTTAAATTCATCGAGCATCCAATGTAAGATTGCATTATCAAAGTCATCGCCACCTAAGTGTGTATCTCCGTTTGTAGAAAGAACTTCAAAACCTCCATCCCCAATTTCGAGAATAGAAATATCGAATGTTCCTCCACCTAAGTCGAAAACAGCAATTTTTTTATCGTGCTGTTTATCTAAGCCGTAGGCTAAAGCCGCAGCTGTTGGCTCAGGAATAATACGTTTTACATCTAGGCCTGCGATTTTTCCCGCATCTTTTGTTGACTGTCTTTGAGAGTCGTTGAAATAGGCTGGAACTGTGATCACAGCTTCTGTCACTTTTTCTCCAAGATAGGCTTCAGCAGTTTCTTTCATTTTCATGAGAACTTGCGCAGCAACTTCTTCTGGAGTGATCACTTTTCCGTCTACTTCGAAAACAGCATCTCCATTTGGACCTGCGACGACCTTATAAGGAACTGTTTTAATCTCTTCTTGTACTTCTGAAAATTTTCTTCCAATAAAACGTTTTGCGGAAGAAATTGTTTTTTCTGGATTTGTAACAGCTTGACGTTTTGCTGGGATTCCAACTAAACGTTCCGTGCCTTTATAGCATACAACAGACGGCGTAGTACGAGCTCCTTCTGCGTTTGCTATCACCTTTGGAACTCCACCTTCCATAATCGCTACACAGGAGTTTGTTGTACCAAGGTCGATTCCAATGATTTTACTTTTCTTTTGTTGTGTCATGAGAAACCTCTTTAAGTTTGTTTTGTAGTATTGTTTTCGTTCGTTTGAGGAGAAACTTTTTTAGAAACTTTGACCCTCGCTGGCCTAATTGTGCGATCTCCGCTTTTATAGCCCCTGACAAATTCCTGAAGAACGATGCCTTCAGGATGATCGCTTGTTTCTTCAATTTCGACTGCCTCGTGTTTATGAGGATCAAAATCCGTTCCCTCTGAATGAAAGGCGACGATTCCATGATTATTCAGAACGTCTTTAAATTGAGATAGGATCATCTGAAAACCCATAGCCCAGCTCTGTGTTTCAGGTGACATTTGTCCAGTAAATTTCAGAGCGTTTTCTAAATTGTCAATAGGAAGCAGGATTTCGCCTATGATATTCTCTATGGCGAATCTAGTCATTTCTTGTTTTTCTTTTTGCAGGCGCTTGCGTAAGTTGTCTGTTTCTGCAAGAAGGCGTAGATATTTATCTTTGTAATCTTTGAGCTCTTCTTCCACCCTTTTCACAGGGTCTAGGGCTGCATCGGTCGGCGGCGCGGTTTCCTTTTTTTCTTCTTCCATTAAAAAACTCCATTCTGGTTAGCAACTTTGTTCTCTTGTCTTATTCTCTAAAAGTAAACATCCGGTTTGATCGATAAAATTGGGGCTTGTATTTTCCAATTCCAAGGAAGGTGCTTTCGGTTGTCTATAAGAGATTTTAAATTTATACATGCTCTTTGTAAGGGATTGTGTAATGTAATCAGAGGCTCCTTGCAAAATGCCAAAAACCCTACGGTAGGGGATCCTACTTGGCCCTAAAATTGCGATGGCTCCAACGATTGTTTGATTGATCTTATAGGGAATAGAAATCACGGAGCAGAAATTTGCTGATTCGGAGAGCCTATATAGGTCGCTTCCAATCCAAGTCTTAATCGATCCAAGTTCTGTGCACTCACGTAAGATTTTTCGTAAGTGATCTTGATTTTCAAAAAGGGAAAGCCCGTTTGCTAGAGCTGTTGCGTCATTAAAATCTGGATAACTAAGCAATCTTGAAAATCCGGTTTTATAAATGTCTTCGATAGGGAAATTAGAGTATCTCACAATATGCCTTAGCATCACTTCGCTGTAAAATTGCTTTGCTAAGATCTCTTCTTCTAAAGAGAGAGTTGGTTTATCGAATCCTGTAATTCGGAAACGGAAATAAGATTCAATCCGTTTAACGCTGAATAAGCTGATTTTCTTTTCAGTATGGAGTATTTCTGTATAGACAAGACCGAAATCTGTAATCAGGACGCAAAGGCAGCGCTGGGCATCGATTTTAAGTATTTTTATGTCTGAGACAAAGTCTTGGTCAAAGCGGGGCGCAGACAAGAAAACAGCTGCTGAACACCATTTACTCAAGATTTCTGCGCAGTATTGTAAATAGCTAGCTACTTCTCGATTTTCACGGGAAAGCTCTTGTTGTAAGAGTTTCTTTTCTCTTTCTTCAAAAAGAGGAGCGTGTAAATATGTTTCGGCGTAGAGCTTATAGGCTTCTTCCGTAGGTATCCTTCCTCCGGAAGAATGTTGTTGTTTGAGGAAACCGGTGTCTTCTAATCTAGCGAAATAGTTGCGAATGGTGGCGGAGCTTAGATCATCAAAGCCATTTTCTCGTAGCGTGTTGGAGCCAATTGGTTTACCAGAAGTTAAATACAACTCTACAAGTCCGAGAAGAACAGCGCGCTCTCTCTCGTCTTTTTTTGGCTTTTTTTGGGCTATTGTTTTCAAAATCTTTTCCTTCCTCAAGATTAGAAAATCCGAATTATAGCAAAATGGTTTTTCTTATTGCAAGAAATTTAGCACTTGACCATCTTGATTGCTGGTGAGTTTTCGTAATATATTAATTTTAAATAATTTACAAATCATGATTTCTGATTGAAATGACAAAAGCTATGGAAAGATTTAGGAACAAAACGAAATTTTTTAAAGTATTTGTAATAAAATTTTAATTACGCTCTAATGTGGAAAATCATGGTCAAGAATTAGGACTCTCTGTGCCAATATCAACTGATCGGGTGTTAATTTTGAGCTCCTCAGGTGGCTCTGGACATGAACAGGGCGCTGAAGGTGTGGGGCAAATGCTTCTTCAAACAGGCGTAAGCGAAAAGAACATTGTGAAGATCGATGTTATGAATTCTTTTTGCACTGGGATCCCAGCGTTTGGAAGATGGAGCTCTAGGTTATGGGACAACGCGCAAAAAACGGGAAATGTCTCTAGACAAACTCTTCTCGTCCGAGGACAGTGGCTTTTCGACAGGGTGTGCTTTCCTTTTGCCTATTTTTATATTTGCTCATTGCTTACAGATCCTAAGCTCATGCCTAGCCGCGTGATTCTGACAAGTCCTCTTTTTTTATCTGCGATCTGCTGCGCAGTAAAAAGAGTTAATAAAGAAGAGAAAACTCCCATTCTTATCGATCTTTACATGACAGAGCCTCCGACAGATAAAGCTTTGCATTTTTTTGATCCAATTCGGAACTTAAGCAAAAACCAAAGAAATTTACTTACCCTTCATGTGCAAAAACCCTGTGAAAGAGATTTGCAAAACTGTGGTGATGAAGAAAGGTACTGGTTTACAAAGACGGGGCTGTTCTCTAGTCAAATTGTACATGATTCTCCAATTAAGACACATTTTCAAAATTCAGAGAATTTACCAATGCC
>DAIEPN010000173.1 GCA_027348355.1 Chlamydiota bacterium
TTTCCTGGGTCTGTAAGCTCCAAATACCATAGTTTTCGAATGGCTTCTTTAGCACTTGAGCCATCGACAACATCGGAAAAAAAGATCCTACGCGCTTTTAAAAGAACTTCATCGATTTTCTCTTCGACCCGATTCATTTTCTTATCATTTCCATTTTCTTCCATCTTTCCCATTCTTCGATCTCCTAATGCTTACTGTGAAAGTTTCTTTTTTACCTTAAAGCTCATTGTAATGAGAAGACGATTTTGCCGCATGTAAAATTCTAGAATGGCAGAAAATTGACAAAGACATTTTTTGAAAAAAGGTGAACATGATATGGATAGACAAAGGACAAATTCGATGAGGTACTGTGAATCTCTTTCAAAAAGAACTACATCTCTTTATCGAAAAAGAATTGCAAAAATCTCACCCCTTAGAGGGTGTCTCTCAACCTTCCAAAAAAAAATGTCTCTTAGCCTTAGAAAAAAAAGACCTCACTTCATCTCTAGAAACCTATCATGAATTCCTGAAAGAAAGATCCTGCCTACAATTAGAAAAATTGCTAGAGGAAGATTTTTCAGTAGATGAGTTCGAAAAATGCTCCCTTCCATCCCGTGTCATTCCTCATTTCTATCAAAAACTTCCTAGAAATAAAAATACGCACAGCAGCTCTGTAGATGAAATCAAAAAAAACCATGCGCATTTCCCCTCATTAAAAAGACATTGTATTGATAAAGCTCTTCTTTACTTTTACGAAAATCTACCTATTCCGACGGGGAAGAAAGTTGTTTTATTCACTTGGGTAATGTCCGACGGTATAGGCGACTATGTAGCACAGTACGAGGCAAGCCAAATTCTAAAAAAAGCCCTTCCAGGGGTAGATTTTTATACGATCAGCCTACTTTCTTCATCAGCTCGAAAGCAAATCCTCCTTTTCTCCGAAAAATCTTACCACATCTACTACAAAAGTGAAGAAGACCTACATTTTTCCTCTTTTCCGCAGGAAGTGATCCATCTTCTTAAAGACAGCGACTTGGTTCTGCAAATTCCAACCTTCTATCCACATTGGAACGATCTTGTAAAAGAATGTAGTGGAGGCTCTTTTGAAACACTGGGAGAGTATGGATTTGTGAATTCACATTGGGCCCATCCTTCTGCGTCCAAAATGAGATGCATGGGGCTTCATTTCCTAGAAAAAGGAATATTTATCAAAGATATGCCTGCAAATCCTTTCGATCACATCCCCACCAGGCTCCACTCTCTTCTTTTTAAAGATGGCAGCGTTCAAGAATATCTTGAAAAAAACATCTTTGTTTTTGCTTATCTTGTTAGTTTTCCAGGGACCCATGTATTTTTGCATCTGTTTTTATCGTATTTCGATTCGCAAGAAAAAGACCTCAATTTAGGTGTTACAAATCTACGATGGTTTCTGGATTTGATTAAAAAGGAGATTTTCCCTTTTTCTGAATATAGGATTAAAGAAATTATTTTTTCTTTAGATGGACAAGAGTATAGCCAAGTTATAGGAAGTAGTGGAAAAAAACTTCGGATTATCGATCTTTCTCCTTTATCCTTAGAAGAAAGCCAAATTCTTTGTAGTATAAGTGAGGAAATCATGGCGTGTAGAGGCGATCAAAGTTTTTCGGAGGCTATTTCTGCAAATAAGCTTTATTTTTATGACCCACCTGCCCACGCAAGACCTTTTCTCCAAGATCTATTAGAACTTGCTAAAAACGTAGTCTCGGACTTTCCTTCGAGCCTCTCCTTTCTAAAAGGATTTTTAGAAATAGGCGAACAAGAAAATGATTTGGTAAGGTGTAAAAAATTAGGAAAATCACTAGGAAAACTACTGCAAAAAGAAAAAACAAAAAAAGGAATTTACAAACTAAGTCAAATCATTCAAGAGAAATATTCCATTAATCCCCTTCTACCTGGGCTTGTCAAACAAGCTCTTTTGCACAGGTCTAATCCAAAAATCAAAGAGGAAGAAGAATATTGGACACAAAAACTTCTTAGCCAAGAAGTCTCTCTTTCAGTTTGTTTACAAAAAATTCAGCAATTTTTATTAAAGCAGCAATAAAAAAATAACTACTATTTTGTATAAAAATAAACTATTCACA
>DAIEPN010000178.1 GCA_027348355.1 Chlamydiota bacterium
TCCCTTATATCCCATATAGATCGATCCTATAATTCCTACGGCAATATCCGTTATAACAGTCAACGGTGTTAAAATAGCCATCACGGGGAGAGCAACTGTCATTCCAAATAGAAGAATACTAATGAGTTTAGTGATTTTATAAAATTTATCTTTAGCCGTTGGGGTCTCTAATTCGAAAGCTCGATCTCGAGTCTCATAAGTCCAAATCATGAGACGTTCAGCAAAGATAAACGCTGATATAGGCTTTTGGTTGCCATCCAGAGAGAAAACCCGTTTAATTAGAGCTCCTTCATCTTGAAAGCACTTGGTTAAGCCTCCTATAGCGAGGCCCGTCTTGAAGCATGTCAAGGCAGTTGTAATTGTTGTCATAGTATCCTTTAAATAATAAATGATTATTATATTAATTTAATATTTAATGTAAACTTAATAATTATAATTATAATTTAATATGCTTTTAAGATTTTATTAATTAATATTTTAAGAAAGAAGGTAATATTCTTAGGGGGTCAATTAGTCAGCTATAAGGTTGGTATGAGGGGCTTTTTTATACTTTCGCAGGTAATAGAGGGCCTTTCCAAAGAATAGCCCAGTGATAAATCCAGAGGTGAGCAAATCAGCTGTGAAGATAAAGGCGTTTTTCATAGCGGCCGGGTGTGCTATATAGAGAAAGCCAAAGAAGTACTTTGTGATGAAAATACAAAGCGCTAGGATGAGAGTTGAAGGACCCCCTTCCACAGTGATGAGGCCTTTTTTTTTATCTGCTTGAATTGCGAACTTGTGAAGGATTTTTCTTCCATACCAAACCCCCAAAAGTAAACATAGAGTCCAAATGCTCACATCTTGAAAGCTACTTAAACTTTTAACTAAGGTATAGACCGACCATGCTGTAAAAGTAAATGGTAGGATAAACAATTTTTTTAAGGAAACAACCCTTGGTTTTAGCCCCTTAATCCCAAGCATCAGGATAGAAGCTAGGATTACATAGACCCACCAGGGAGAGTCCCGTAAAATCTCATAAAATAGTGCCATAATTTTATAATGCTAGCTCAGCATGGGTAATAGAGGGGTTGTTTTCTAAAGGTTTCATGGTAAATCCAAGTTTTTTGCAAATTTCTAGCATCCCATAGTTTTCCTGGAAAATAGCGGATTCAATCTTTTGAATTTTTTCTTTTCTCGCGATTTCAATCAGCTGTTTAAGAAGAGCTGTTCCAAGGCCACATTTATGAAACTTATCTACGATAAGCATCTGGAATTGAGAATTTTTTGTACCTGGGATCTGAATAAGCCTTCCAATTCCAATGATCTGCTTTTGATATTCTCCTACAATACGGATATCACGGTCGTAGTCTATACAGCAAATTTTGATAAGCCTTTGATGGGCAATCCTTGTATCAAGAGAAAGAAATTTACGATATCTGCTAAATACCGTTTCAGCAGATAGAGATTTGTGGAATTCCACAATCATCGGTTCATCTTCAGGACGGATAGGACGAAGTACAACTTGGATCCCCGTTTTTAACGTATGCTGTGTGACATATTCATTTGGATAAGGTCTGATTGCAAGTTTAGGGAGTTTTTCTAATGGAAGATCGAAATCGTGTAGAACAATTCTTGCATCGAGCGCAATCTGCATAGTTGGAGATACACGGAGTGGATTGATATCACATTCTTTAATTCTTGGATTTTCAACAATCATTTGTGCAAAGCGTATGATAAGCTTTTCAAGTGTTGTAAGGTCTACTGGTTTTTGTCCTCGAACTCCTTTTAATGCTTCGTAGATGTTTGTTTCTTTCATCATCTGCTTGACGAGTGTTTCATTCAAAGGAGGAAGAGCCAGAGCGCGGTCTTTAAAAATTTCAACAAGGGCCCCGCCGCTTCCAAAAAGAATTGTTGGCCCAAATTGCGGGTCGCTCGAACTTCCTAAAATGAGGTCGAAGGCAAAATCATCTTGTACAATCATTTTCTGCAGAGCCACACCTTGAAAATGCTCAGCGCCAGCAAGTTTAGTAACGGATGTTTTGATCTCATCAAAGCACTTTCGGACCTCATCTGAATTTTGTACATTGAGTTTTACTCCACCTACGTCAGTTTTATGGGTAATTGTTTCTGAATGCAGTTTTAAAACGACAGGATATCCGATTTTTTCGGCAGCTGTAACAGCTTCTTCTGGTGTTTGTGTAATAAAATTTTGTACTGTGGGGATATCATAACAATCTAGGATGAGCTTTGCTTCTGTTTCTGAAAGAAGGGTTCTTTTTTCTTTTATGAGGGGTACTAGAATTTCCTCTGCTTTTTGGTGTTTAGAAAAATCGGAAATGTCATCACGAATTGCAGGTGTTTGGTAGAGAGCTTCTAGGTTGGTTCTGTGTTTGCACATGATCCCAAAAATTTTACTTGCGCTGTCTGGATAAGAGAACGTTGGAATACCTGCATCATTTAAAATATCCATACCCTCTTGAACCGTGTCTCCACCCATCCAGCTGGCGAAGACAGGTTTTTCTGGAATATGTACATATTTTTGCAGCACTTCTGCAGTTTTTGTCGGATCGGTCATATCTTGCGGGGATAAGATGACAAGAATCCCATCTGTACCTAGGTCTTTAGATACTACTTCAAGGGTTTGAGCATATCTATCAGGACTTGCGTCACCAAGAATATCGACAGGGTTGGTATGGCTCCAGGCTTCGGGTAAGAAGGTGTTTAAGGTTTCAACGGTCTTTGGCTCGAGGATCGACATTTGAGCACCTTCGGAAACTGCTTTATCGGTTGCAAGAACAGAAGGTCCGCCTGCATTTGTGATAATCGTCAGATTAGAACCTTTAGGAACAGGTTGCTTTCCTAAAGCAAGTGCAATACTAAATAGCTCATCAATTGTTTCTACTCGGAGTACCCCCGCTCGTTGCATTGCGATCTCAAAAATCTCATCACTTCCTGCTAATGAACCTGTATGAGAAGCGGCGGCTTTAGCTGCAGCTTCTGTTCTTCCGGCCTTGATCACAATAACAGGTTTTGTAAGAGTAACTTTACGTGCTGCAGATAAAAAGGCTCTCGCATTTCCAATTGATTCCATATAGATCAGAATGCTGTTTGTATTCGGATCATTCCCAAAATAATCGATTAAATCTCCCCAATTGATATCGAGCATGGATCCAATTGATACAAAGGAGCTAAATCCTATTTTTTGCCTTAAGCTCCAATCAAGAACGGCTGTGCACATAGCTCCTGATTGGCTGATAAAAGCAATTTGTCCAGGAAGAGCAGTGGTTGCTGCAAACGTTGCGTTCATACCGTAGATTGGATTCATCACACCCAGACAGTTCGGACCTATGACGCGGGTATTTGTTCCTTTAATTGTTTTGAGGATTTCTTCTTCTAAAGCAATTCCAGGTGCTCCAAGTTCTTTAAACCCTGCGGAGATAATAATTATAGAGGGGATTTTAGCAGCTACACATTCTTTTACAAGCCCAGGAACCGTTTTGGCAGGAGTGACGATGATAGCAAGATCAATGGGTTCTGAGATACTTTGTAGGTTAGGGTAGCATTTTTTTCCCATTACTTCTTGTCTATGAGGATTGATCGGATAGAGTTTTCCTTTAAAGTTAGAAAGGTTCGCCATCATAGTCCTTCCTACACTAGGAAGAGTGTCTTTTGCCCCAATCAATGCAATTGATTTAGCAAGGAAAAGACTGTCTAATGGATTCGGGAACT
>DAIEPN010000213.1 GCA_027348355.1 Chlamydiota bacterium
CTTCCGTCAAGGTAGACATATTTCCATCCCCTTTCTTCTATATCTTCCCTCATCCGTCCTAACATCTGTGTAAATTGGCTGTAAATGAGAACTTTATGACCCTCTTCATATACAGCTTGGAGATCAGAAAAGATCTGTTCATACTTTCCACTCATTTCTTTTGGATCCCCTTCTAAAGAAGGATCAACGAGAAGCGGATGGCAGCAAATTTGCCGAAGTCTCAAGATCGCTTCTAAAATTTGCATACGGCAGGAGCCTAATCCTTCTTTTTCGACTTGTTTGAGTAGACCCTGTTTCGTTTTTTTAAGAAATTCCTCATACACGCTTTGCTGAATGTCCGTCATCTCTACCCAAACGATCTGCTGCATTTTAGGAGGTAACTGCAAATCGACACTTTCTTTTTTTCTTCTTTTTAGAAAAGGCTGTACCTTCTTTTTACAATTTCTAATATAGGCAGCATCACCGCTGGATGTCCGTAGTAAAAACTCTTTTCGCGGATCGAGCAGGTTCGGCATCAAATAAAAGAAAATCGACCATAGGTCCTGCCAATGATTTTCAATGGGAGTTCCTGTCATAGCTATCCGGAAATCAGATTTTAAGCTAAAAGCTGCTTCAGCTACCTTACTATCAGGGTTTTTAATGTATTGGGCTTCATCTAAAATAGTAGCTGCAAAGAGAATTTTGGACAAAATAGGTTGGTCTATACGTAAAAGTGCATATGAGGTTAGGATGATGGATTTTTTTTCTAATTCCTCTACGTTACTTAAGCGAAGGCTTCCCGAATGAACGTAAATTTCTTTGTTCGGTAAAAACTTTTCAAACTCTTTCTTCCAATGAAAAAGAAGCGAAGTTGGCATAACAAGCAAGACGGGAGAGCTAGGCTCTAAGATAGATAGAAATGCGATGAGCTGTACTGTTTTACCTAGCCCCATTTCGTCGGCTAAAAGCCCATGAAATCCCATCTTTTCTAAGAAGGACAACCAATTTACCCCTTCTTGCTGATAAGGGTAGAGCTTTGCTTTAAATAAATCAGATGGAGGGGTTTCTACGATCTCTGAAGAACTACGAAGAGCTTTTGCTAAGTAGGAAATCCTCTCTTCCTGATTTGTAGAGTTAAAAAAGGACTCTAAAAGAGCAAATTTACTTTTCTTGAATACAAGTTCGATCCCTTCTTCTTTTTCTTGAAGGAGAGGAGTATATTCTAAGAGAATTTCTTTTGTATCGAGAAGCCCAACTACCCCTCCACCTAAATCAATAAACCGTTCTTTCTTAGCGATCCCTTGCACGACGCTCGAAATATCGGCTTCAAACTCGCCGAACTTAATTTTCCCTTCGATATAAAGGAGGTCTTTGTCCATCTCTAGGAAAGAACTTCTCTCTCCAGGTAGAAGAACTGTTCTATCCTGAGAATCCATTACCTTCCATCCAATTTCCAAAAGAAACTGAAGTGTAGAGCTCGCTTTGTCCATGGGACAATAATAGTTTGTTCGGTCCATCAGTTTCTTTTGATAGCCCGCCTCTAATAGATCTTTTTCCCACTCCAGTTCTTTTTTACGATCTCGGTAGGAATACGGGCTAGGATCATGTAATGCAATTTTTGCTCCATTGCCATACTCCATCCAAAGATTAGCAAAGGCTCCATATTTATCATAAATAACGAGATAAGGTTGAATTTGTAGGCAGGCCTGCTCTTCTTTTTTTCCTCTTTTCCAAACAAAAGCGGCCTCATCTACAAAATCTTCTAAAAACCGTTTAGCAAAACGTCCTTCTAAAAGCTCACCTTGCAAAGAAATTTTGGAGAGATGTGAAAGTTCAGAGGAAGGATCAAAGCTATACCATATTCCATCTTGGATGATCCAAGGAGTACTCCCAGGAAAGAAAAGGGATCCTGTTTTGATATCCATCTCTTTTCCCATAAGAGAGAAAAGAGGCTTTACAAATAGGGAGGCATTTTCTCTTTCTTCCAGCTCATAGGAGACTTGGATCAAGCTAAAAGGATCGACAACGAGCTTTTTTCCCTTCCAGAAAAGTTGACCCGTAAGAGCCAAGTGTTTGATCGCTTCGATCGACTTCTCTTTAGTCACATGGACCTGAGAAAAGGAGGTTTTTGAAATTTGCGGCCCATTGAGAGAAATTCCTAAAAACTTGCACTGCTGATTAATTAAAAAATCGAGGGCTTTTTTATCTTTATCCTTGGCCAAATAAAGAAGCACGTCTCGATAAAGGACTCGGTTTGCCTCTCCTTTTGAAAAAATTTTGACGAGCAGATAGCGCTCATTTTTCGCTGTCGTTTCTTCAATTTGATAAAATAGTTCTGCCATGGCGCAATTGAATAGGGATAAAGTAAGAAAAGTCTACCAGATCTTAGTCAGATTGGGAATACCGAACTTTTGCCATACTTAGTAAATATTTTATTTTAGGACTTCTTCCCTCCTCCCTTTTGACCAGATAAAAGGAATTCT
>DAIEPN010000240.1 GCA_027348355.1 Chlamydiota bacterium
CATGCTTCTTACGGATATTCACCCCTTGAACCACAACCTTATCTACTTTTCTTGTCAGAACTTTTCCCGATAAGCCTTTCGAATTTCCTGATGTAACAACTACTTTGTCACCTTTTTTAATCCACTTACTCATTTGCATTCACTCCGTTTAAATCACTTCTGGCGCAAGAGAGCTAATTTTCACAAATCCACCTTCGCGGACTTCTCTAGCTACTGGGCCGAAAATTCTCGTCCCTCTTGGATTAGATTTATCATCAATAATAACACAGCTATTGTCGTAAAATCGCAAAAGAGACCCATCAATTCTTCGAATATAGCTCTTCGTTCTTACGATTACCGCTTTGACAACATCACCCTTTTTAACAAGGCCTTTAGGATCAGCCTCTTTTACTGAACAAACAATGATATCGCCAATATTTGCATAACGTCTTTTTGAGCCACCGAGGACCTTAAAACATTTTACGCGCTTTGCTCCGGTATTATCCGCAACTTCAAGTTCACTTTCTTGTTGGATCATAATCTCTCTCTCTTCAGAATATTTCTTATCGCTCTATTTTGACCTATGCAACAACTTCAACGACTCTCCAACGCTTGAGTTTTGAAAGAGGTCTTGTCTCTTCAATTCTTACACGTTGACCAACCTGAATATCATTGTTATCCACATGAGCATAATATTTTTTTGCTCTGATCACTCTCTTGTCAAAATCTGGGTGTATAACCGTTCTTTCAACGCGTACTGTTACAGTCTTTTGCATTTTGTTGGAAAGAACTACTCCTTCCCTAACTTTTCGAGTATTTTTAAGCTGTTCGCTCATACTATTAGCCCTATATGTTTACGCCAGATTTTTGACGAATGAGCGTCAAAATCCGTGCTCTGTCTTTCTTTTTTTGTCGTACTAAGTGAGGCTTATCAATTTTACGAGAAAGCATAATTTCGTTGTTTAACTCAAAAACATCTCTCGAAAGTTCTTTATGCAAAATTTTTAGCTCTTCAACTGTTTGATCTTTCCATTGATCCATTTTACGCATATCAGCCTCTATTACACTCTTTCTAATCTTTCAACAAAACGCGTCTTGATTGGCAACTTTGCAGCCGCTCTGCGGAGTGCATTTTGCGCAACTTCACGCGGCACATTACCAACTTCAAACAGAATTCTGCCTGGACGAACTACAGCAACCCAATGGTCCGGAGCTCCCTTTCCTTTACCCATTCTTGTCTCTGCTGGCTTTTTAGACACAGATTTGTCAGGAAAAATTCTAATCCAAACATCACCACGTCGATTGAAATAACGGTTAATCGCAACCCTACACGCTTCGATTTGGTGATTTGTAATTCTACCGCGCTCTAAGCACTGCATTCCAAATTCACCAAAATCAACCATACTTGCAGCCTTTGTAAGGCCAGCATGTTGACCTTTCTGCATCTTTCTAAATTTTGTACGTACTGGCATCAAGGCCATGTTAGCCTCCTACAGCTCGGCTTAATTGTTCTTCACCTTTATTTATCCAAACCTTAACACCTATAGATCCATAGGTAGTTTCGGCTCTTCCCATTGCATAGTCAATATCAGCACGAAGAGTATGAAGAGGAATCTTTCCTTCTTTATACCATTCTGTTCGTGCAATCTCAGCTCCTCCAATTCTTCCAGAAAGTTGCACTTTGACACCCGCGGCGCCAGCGTCCATTGTAGATTGGAGAACCTTTTTCATAACTCTTCTAAAGGGAACTCTTCTTTCAATTTGTTTTGCAATCCCATCAGCTACCAATTTGGCATCGAGGTCTGGACGCTTGATTTCGTCAACTTCTATCCAAATTTCCTTTCCAGTGAGGTTTTTTAGTTCGTCTTTGAGGACATCAATTTCAGAACCTTTTTTGCCAATCACTAGACCTGGTCTAGCAGTATGGATTGTAACTTCAATTTTTCCGCTCATTCTTTTAATTGTGAGCTGGGATGTACCTTGACAACAAGCTTTCGCTAAGAGGTACTTTCTAATCTCTTGGTCTTCTAGTAAAAGGGATCCAAACTCTTTCTTATTTGCATACCAAATGGATCTCCACTTCTTTTTAAATGCCAATCTAAAACCGATTGGTGATGTTTTCTGTCCCATGAATATTCCCTTGATTTATTCCGCTTTTACAACAACCGTAAAATGACTTGTTCTTTTCATGACTGGTACTCTTCCCCCACGGCTTTTTGACTTAGCGCGTTTGAGTACTGGACCTGCATCTACACGCACTTCATCCACTTTCAAATCCCTACGCTGCACGTTGAGTTGTGTTTCCGCGTTAGCCACGGCACTATCAAGAGTTTTTTCCAGCAATCTTCCTGCTCTCAATTTACAAAATTGCAGCTGAATTTTTGCATTTTCTACTTTCATTCCTCGAATGAGATCAGCAGCAAGTCTCGCCTTTCTGGGGCTAATTCTTACATACTTAGTTTTAGCAATTGCTTTGTCCATCGTGTTTTCCTTTTAGCTTGCTGAAGTTGCAGATGTAGCTGCCGCTTTCTTCATTGTATGACCCTTGAAAGTTCTCGTAGGCGAAAATTCACCTAAACGATGGCCAACCATGTTCTCAGATACAAAAACAGCAATAAATTTTCTTCCATTATGCACTTCAAATGTATGCCCGATCATATCTGGAATAATCATCGAACGTCTTGACCAAGTTTTTACTGGTTTTTTAGTTCCTTCGTTATTTTGCTTGGTAACTTTTGCCAATAAGTGATGATCGACAAATGGTCCTTTTTTTAATGATCTACCCATAGTATCCCTTATTTCCTACGATCTTTCACGATCCATTGATTAGATTTTCTCTTCGAACGAGTTCTAAACCCTTTGGTATACATTGCCCAAGGAGTTTGTGGAATATAGCCATTATGCTTACCTTCACCACCGCCGTGAGGGTGATCAACAGGGTTCATCGCAGTTCC
>DAIEPN010000021.1 GCA_027348355.1 Chlamydiota bacterium
GGCATAGAACTCAATCAGCCTTCCCCAAGGATCGTATCTGAGTTCTTTACGATTATAGGAGGTAATTTGTCCCATGCTATCGTAAGAAGTTCGAGTTTTATAACCCTTGATCTCTTCCACAAGAATTTTTCCAAAAGCATCCAAGCTATTTTCCGAAACTTTCCATGTGGAAGCAGATGTACGAATTCCAAGACCTGGGCTGCCAAAATCAAATTCATACGCCTCGTTTTGCAAAGTGGCTTGAGGCGATCCTGCAAATACAGCCTCTGCAAAGGCGGCTTTTAGGTGTCCTCTACGAGTGTAGATGAATTTTCTTTCTTGCCCATTCTCTACATGGGAAGAGAGCTTACCTGCATCATTCCAACCTAACGTTTCTTGGTAGATTTTTCCCAAAAATTGGGACTGAACAAGCCTCGGAAGGGCTGATTGGTTATACTCAATTGTTCTCGCAGCTAAAGGCCCAGCTTGCTGGCTTAGAAGACCGCTTAGATCGTAAGCATAGGAGAGATTGACATTGCCGGAGGTGAGATGGACTAATTGACCATTTTGATAATAGAAATCACGTCTGTGATTGCCAATTTGTAGACTTCTGCCTTGCTCACTCCAAGCTTGGTGAGTTTCTTGGATCTTCTCTAAATTAAGAAAAATAGATTCATTTGTAAGGCGTCCCGATAAATCATACGATCGCTCCACTTTGGACCGATCTCTACCAATTTCTTCTGCTGTTAAAAGCAAACCTCTTGGATCATAGGTATAAAGACGCTCCCATCCGGCTACATCCTCTTTTATGCGTCTACCTTGAGAGTCATAGAGATATTCATGAATACGGCCCATCGGATCTTGCGCTGCTATGAGATAGCCATTTTCATAAGTATAGTTCCACACTTGAGAAATTTCTCCGGCTGATTGCAATTCTTCAGAGCATTTTCTTCCCATACTATCATAGGTAGCCGTCCAACTTATGTTTCCTGGAAGCTTATATTCTATAAGATTAGAGTCTGCATCGTAGCCATAGGTAAGTACTGCTCCATCAGGAAGAGTTTTTTTGATCATACGTCCAAAGGCATCATATTCCTGCCTTGTCTCCCTTCCTTCTCCATCTTTAGAAGAGATACAATTCCCTATAAGGTCGTATTCATAGGTAGTCTTTATATCTCCTTGTTGTATGCAAACAGCCTTTCCAAAAGAATTCATCCAAGTACTGGTACTGACTGCCCCATGAGTTTTTTCTTGTATATAGAGCTCCGGATGATTTTCGATATGGGTATGTTCTAAAAGGTTCCCTTCTATATCAAATGTCTTGCTGTCGGCAATGTTTCCCCCTTCATAGATTTCTATCGTTTTTTCTCCATTTGCAAGACGTCGAGTTACCGTATTTCCTTGATAACTCCATGTCGTTTTTTCCCCAGTTGGCATGGTTTCATTGGTGATACGATTTAATCCATCATACGTTTTCTCAAATACGGCTCCTGAGGCATCCGTAAAACGGATGAGATTTCCTCTCGCATCAAATTCTTTAACTTCCTTGGTACCACTCTCCTTATGTATGCGAACAACTTGATTTTTTATATCATCATAATGAGTTTCCCACGTGATCCCGTTTTTAGTCTCTTCAATCACGCGCCCAAAAAAGTCGTATATGTAAGAGCTTTTCGTATCATCAGCATAGATTTCCTCTTTCAAAAGACCATTGGTTGTATAGAGCCGGGTTGTTTTTGCCCATCCAGGAGAAACTATACTTTCAAGCAACCCACCGGCTTCATAGGAAAAAACCGTTGTAAGCTCTTCTCGTGTAAGAGTGACCACTCTTCCTAATTCATCGTATTCACGAAATGTTTTGTAACCAAGAGCGTCAGTTTCTTGGATCAAGTTTTCCCGCTTGTCATAAAAATAACCTGTAACGGCAATCTCTTGAGAAGGAAGGATCATTTGCTTGGACTCATGGATCTGACCCGAGGCATTGTAAGAAAAAACCTTGCAATCTTCCGGATTGGCACCTTGCTCCCATATAATCCGATTGTTTAGATCATATTTTGCACGAGAGGCTGAAAGAATTTTTTCTGAGGGAGAAAAGACTATTCGATGAATCTCATTTCCCATCATGTCATATTCACTTTGCTCAGTAGAATCTACAGCTCTTTTTTGGATGCATTCTCCTTTGAGATTATAGAAATATTCCGTAACAACATCCGAATCATCTATACTTGTATGATCCACAGCTGCTTTTTGAATGATTTTACATGGAAGTCCCCTGCTGTCATATTTATAAAGGGTGATTGCCCCGTTATTTTCTTCTTTTTCAAGTTGTCCAAACGCGTTATATTCCCAGTCCACATAAGAGATACAATTTTTTTCTATTTTCTTTTCGATCCTTTTGGGTAAATAAGGAAATTTTGCATCATACGTGGTATGAGTTTTTCTACCCATCACCTCTTCTTCTATACAAAGATTTTTCTCGTTATAGCTGAATTTTTTGACAATCTCTCGATCCCTTTTTCCTGTCAGATCTTCGCCACTCAGGCCGATCTCAATGGGATTTCCATGTTTGTCATAGAGGTACGAGATAGCAAGTCCTCGTTTATCCTTGGAAGACTTTAGGCTTCTAGGAAAAGCCCCATTCGATAAGTTTTTCAATTTGTCATCTGACAAATTAATATTCGATAAATCTCCTGGTTTCCAGGGAAGCGTAGTTTCTGTTTCTGCATCAAACCAAGAAAACTCATCAAGAAACCAAGACTGCAAAGTTTCATATCCTAAAGGATCGATAATTTTATAAATTTGCTTCTCGAAAATTTTATAGACCGTCATAGCACCAGAATAGTCTTTAACCGTAGTTATAGCATACTCACCATCTTCTTCCGTAAAGTACTCAAAGGTTGCAGTGATCTCGATTTGCTGATCAGACCCGACCGTAGACCTCTGGTTTTTGACCCGTCCTAACCTATCATAGATATTTTCTAACACTTTTCCGTAAGGTTTTGTCTCTCTTATAATTTGATGCAATTTATCGTATTCATACAAAATCATAGCGTCATTAGGCAGCCGTACTTGTATGAGATTCCCCACAGCATCATAATCATAAGAGACTATTCGACCGTCCCCTGCCTCAATCTTGAAAATTTTGTTTTTATTATCGTAATCAAATTGCAAAGAAAAACCATTTGTACTTTCAATACGCGAGAGTCGATCTTTATCGTAGGAGAATGTCAGAGTATTTCCAGAGGGGTTTTCCCATGTTTTCAGAAGATTATTTTCGAAAATTCGTTTCGAACCATCCGAGCTATAGAGAACCTTGTTCTCAATCTTGCTTTCAACACTTTTCTCAATATATGCTTGAAAAGGATTGGCAGTACTGCCAATCCCTTTTTTTGTATAATTACATAGTTCAGGATTATCTTCCAAAAGCACCTCCCATCGGGAATTGTTTGCATTCCTTCTATAAACAATCACCGTCCCATCCATTTCAGCTGCACGAATTAAGTCATCTCCCTCTACAAGGAAAGGATTAAGACTTAGCTTCCAACCGACTCCTAAAATCCCCTCAATTGGATTCTGATTATTGTAGTTACGTCGGATTTCTAACGGAAAAGGACCCGGCAGGGTAAGATCTACTTCATCTATGTAAAAAGCCCCTGTAATTACATCTACAGGATCTCCAACAACTGAAGATGTCTGTTTAAAATCTTGCCTGACGTCTGATTTAGGTAGACTATTTTGATAAATAGCAAACGATTCATATTTTGGCTCAGATGGCCCTAAAATATTTATTGGAAGCTTGGGCTCCCATACAGAAAAATTGTTAGAAGAAGTTGTAGTGTCTGAAGGAGTTGTCGATGGGGATGTATCAGCTAGATGGACATAAATATAATTCTTCCGATCAAATAAAGGATTTCGAGGCGAGGTTGTAGGAGTAGGATTTTTACTTAGAGTCATAGGCTCAGAAGAAGTCGCTTTTTGCGCATTCTCTACGTTTCTCGAAAAAGAAGATGATGTCCTAACTACATCTCTCTCTTCATGAGGCGTTGATTTAGCCGAGATGAAATCGAAAGGTTTATTCAAACGATTACCTATTTCTATTATATCTGTCTGAGACGGAGCCCTACTATAAATAGGAATCACATGATCTATTTGTGTGTGGGAAATCAACTGTCGCGGATTTTCTACTTGCAGAGCTTGTCTACTTTTCAGGAAAGAAGAAGCCCCCCACTCTTGTCCAGGGTAATTGCTAGATTTGTTTTCCCCGTTTGATATCGTATTACTTAATTGTCTTGAAAGCTCAGCTCGACTCATGCCAGAAGACGTTATAGGAGTATTTATTTGAGGGGTT
>DAIEPN010000031.1 GCA_027348355.1 Chlamydiota bacterium
GGAATAAGGCGTAGTTTTGGAAGACTATATTAATAGGACGTTGATGGATAGGCTGTTCAGTTATGTCCTGGTCCCCAAGCATGATCGTGCCAGAATCCGCCGTTTCTAGGCCTGCAATAAGGCGAAGCAGAGTAGTTTTACCGCAACCGCTTGGTCCTAAGAGCGCAAAGAACTTACCAGCCGGAATATGGAGGTTGACCTTCGGGATCACCATTCCATCGCTAATTGATTTTGTAAGATTGATAAGCTTAATGCTTCTCATGAAAAGATGTGATCTCCTGTAAAAGTCTAATTTTTAGCACCATCCCAGTTTATCCCTCAAAAAAGAGGAATAGGTCTTCCTACGGAAACCCATAATTTTACAAGACTTAAGATTAAATTCCAGGGTTTTTACTCGATAAAGTCTCTCTACGTAAAATTATTCTTAATATTATGATTATAAATAACTTATGAATCTAAACTTTTTTCAATTTATAACATTCATATAATCAATGCGTTAATTGAAAATTCTCAAGATGGTGAAAAGTAATTAAAAATATGATATAATTATATTAAATAATTATAAAATTATAATAATAAATGGGGTGATATGAGTTTTCAAAGTAGACCTCCACAGTTTTCTGTCAATCAGATGGCATTTGAAACGTACGAAACGTTAAAGGCTTATGGTAGAGAAATCAAAGAAAAGGGTCCTGATGATACTTCTCCATCTATTACTTTAAGCACAGGGAAAGAATTTTTGGTTCAAGCACCGAGTACGCTCCCTACCCCTATAGCTAAAATTTCAACTGAATTTTTTAGAAATGGGAATTGGTCACGTCAGCAAGCTGTTATAAATAACGACGGCGTTGTTCTTGATAAGGACGGTGATGAACTTGTTAATTTAGCGATTTGGAGTATTACTCAAGATACAGCTTTTTTTGTAAGATGTCATAAGCCTCAGAAAATTATAGACACGTTTAGAAGGATAAGTCTTCAAAAGCAACACGACAAACTTGTACAGCGCAGTATTGATGCGTTAATTGAGTTTGGTGAAAGGGATGATCTAGCATTAGTTGTAGAAAAGACCGGTGAAGGAAAATCATATTTGGCTTTAAAACAAAGAGAAGAGGGGGAACCGCAAGCTTCTCGTGAAGTAGATCTCTTTTTGCTTTCTGAAGAAGGTAAAGCCTTTTTCCGTGAAATGGAAGGAATACTTGAGCAAACAGATGCTAGTCAGATTACAAGGTTAAAAGCCGGTTTTATGAAGTTTGAAAATCAAGCTGCACCCTCGATTTTATTTCCGGATAGACCAGGAGAGATTGATTTTGCTGATATCTTAAGTCAACCTTATACACCACCAGTACATCCAGCTTCTCCTCACGTAGACGGAGTTTCTATGGGAGACCCTGCAAGTCAAACTACTGATAGTAGCGACTTTGAGGTCGTTCAGATGGAAGACATGGAGCCAATAGAGAAAGTGGTTTCTCCAGAAGTGAGATCACGCCTTGCTCTCCAAGCCTATCTTGCTAACCCATCTGCTTATATTTTACGAGTTGTAAAAAATGGGGATCAAAATGTCTTACAAGTTAGTCCTCTTGTAGAAGGAAGTTGGAGCGAGAAGAGACGTAAAAGTGAGCATCCATTTGCAGAACTCGGGCAAATTTCAGATAAGCTGATTCCTATTTTACAAACACAAGATTTATGGGCGAATAGTAGTTATTGGGCACAATCTAGAAATGCGAAAATGAAAGATCTTTTCATGCGCCATATTTTGGATGATCATGTAGAAAAATTGCGAAGTTCTGGTGCTCTTGGGAAATTATGCACAGCGTTAGAAAAAAAAGGTTTGCTAACGCCTGGGGATAGTTACTGGACCGCACTTGCAAAAATTAAAGAAGAATTCCTTTCTCTTCTTTCTCAAAAAGAAGAGATTGAAAAAAGTTATGAGCGAAGAGTAAACGCTGTACAGGAAATTATATCTCTTGCAATGGCTATTGAGGATAGAGATGGGACAGAAGAACAATTACTCCAAGATCTTATAAAACATGCAAAAAAAGATCCTGCTTTTTTAGAAAAGTCAAAATTTCTCGAAGAAGCTATAGATGGTATTTTTGGTAAAGGTTACAATAAACCTCAAGCTGTAGATGATGCGTTGAATTTATTCAAAGACACTTCTTCCCATGCAGACATGATGAAAAATTTACCATTACTTCGTTTGGAAGGGCTAGATGTTTTAGCCTACTTACTAGAAGAAGATAGAATAGACGTTGCAAAGTTTAAGAGAAAAGAAGATGAACTAGTCATACAACAATCAGCCAGTAGGACTAGAGAAGCTTTAGCAGAATTTGGAAGACCTTCTTCTGAAATTGATGAAAAAACTTCTATTCCAAAACCTAGTTTTGAGCCGGAAGCCACTATTGTCCCAGAAAAGGGAAGCCGAAGAGAATTTATAAAAGTTTCTTCGACTTCGTCTATATTACGCGCTTTTTGGCAAATGATTGAGAAACTCTTTGGATACGTCCATAGTGACGCGCTAGAGACAGCAGAGTTTCTTACTTCCGAAAAAGGACAGGCGCAAATTTCTGCTATGTCAGAAGACATGGCTTTAAGACAACGTGTTAAAGAGCATATACATCTAAATTATAAAACTGATGGGAAAAGAGATAAAGCTGGGTTACTGGATCTAATAGAAAGACTTCCTCAACCCCATGCCGCCCCCTGGTTTCAGCATGAAATTTCTATAAGTAAGCTTTCAGAAAAGGATGTTGAAACAAGACTGCGTACTCGTTTAGGAACTGAAAATTTTGCAATTTTAGAAAGTTTTAAACCTAAACTTCAAAGTTGGACCGAGTATCTTTATGATCTCTATAAACAAGATGAGATCAAGGATTATGCTGACATCCTTGTTGGATTTGAGAGATTGCAAGTAAAAGTACGTACCGATTTGACGGCTGAACTCCGTAGATTGCAAATTCGTGACGCGATAGAATATATTACGATAGAAGGTGTTTTAACAACTGAAGGAAACAAAAAACTTCAAACTCTTTCCGGTTATACTACGCTCTTGCAATTACAAGAAACTGTGGTTCGATTTACGATGGGCTCAGTGCTTCTGGTTAATAGATTGATTCATACAGCCGACGTGCAACAGCAAAGAGATGTATATCCAATTTTGAGAAGCTTATGTGAAGCTGGTTTGGAATCTATGAATCCTTCAAGACCATCAGCTAAAACCTTGTCTATGTTAGAAGAAGGTGAGGGCAAGGTTATTGAGGAGTCTCGAGCCTTTTTGGAAGGCGCTCTGAAAAACATGCAAGTTAGAGAAGAAGAAACAAAGGTAGCTTTGGAAGAAAGAAAGTTGAAGGGCTATTTATTGAATACAAAGCCGTTGTCTTTCGAAGAATTGAAGGAAGTGATCGAATACATAGACGAACGTCTAGAATTTTTACAAAAAATACTTACAGAAGCTAGAGGAGCTGAGTTAAGAAACTTACTCCAGAATCTGAAGAGCATAGTCGAAATTGTAGAGGGAAAAGAAGTTGTAGAGAAAGAAGCTACTATGTTTTCTCCTGCGAAAAAGACTACATTGGAATTAAAAAATCCTCATACGAAATCAGCTCTTTTCCTGGCTAGAGACTTAGCGAGCGTAGCTTCTGGTTTGAGTGATGAAGAATTAGTTATGTACGCCGAATATGTAATGAATTCTGAGGAAGAGCAAATTCACAACCTTTTACAGCAAAGTAAGATGAAATCAATCTTCCTTAATCAAAATCTGATCAAGTTACCATTAGAGGAAAAGAGAAGGGCAGTTGAGCTTGTAGCTCGTAATCCGGAACATGCTCAACATGCAATTGAGGATATTTTTAGAAAAGGTGTCTCTCTCCAACAAGCTTTGTTAGTGTATAGGAACTTTACAATGCTTGATGCAATGATCACGGAAAACTACAAAATAAAAGAATTGAGAGAGACTATAAATACAAACGTTGCAGGAAAGATTTTGCTCTCTTCATTGCATGATAATGGGACTTTAAAAATCGAAGATTTTATGGATATGGTGCGTGTTATAGCAAATAGCAACCATCGAGTTCTTTATAAAGCTTTCATAGCGGGTACGAAGATTGTTGAGGAAGATGGCAGAACAGTTTTTAAAGGTGATGCTGCTATTGCACAGCAAAACATAAATCTGATTTATGATAAAACTAAACCAGAAAATACGAAAAAAATTTTCTCTCCTAAGGCTGCATCCTTACAACCTTTTGCTCAATTTTCAGGTGATAGAGAAAAAGTTAAAAATTGCAAAAGAGATCTGCTTGGTCTATTAGAAGACGAAGCTATGAGGGCAGTAGTTATAGTAGATGACCCAGAATTATTGCGAAGAAGAGCCCTGGAAGAAGACCCATCTTTAGAGGGCCTTTATTGAGGGATTCTTCCTCTAGTGAAGAAAGAAGAGATGTAAGCGATCTGTTTGCGAACACTCTAGATATCTCGCCTTTCATGGTTGATCAACATGAAATTTATCAAAGAAAGGCTTCTGAAAGTATTACATCTGGTTCTCCAAGTGATTCAGGGTTTGGAGGTTCTCGCACTCCCTTTCCTTCGGTAGAAGATGAGGAGGGACCAAGAGATACTTTTGCAGACATCCTTGAAGCTGGAGCAGCAATAATGGGATTACCTAGATTATCCGGAAATATGAGAACTTTTACAAGTGATGGAAAGTAAGAAGTAATTTACTAAAAGATCTTCTCCCTATCCGTTAGTAAAAAGAGAAGAGCCTTAAAAAAGCTCTTCTCTTTTACCTTACATGCTAAATTCCTTTTTATCCTCTGAAAAAATGTGTGTCCATGCTACTCTTTTCTCTTAAGAGATGTAAGGAGAGGAACAGTCATGGAAAAAAGAAAACTGGTAATTATTGGATCGGGACCTGCAGGTTATACAGCTGCGATTTATGCAGCTAGAGCGAATCTAGAACCACTGATATTTGAAGGCTTTTACTCTGGGCCGGCAGGTGGTCAACTTATGACCACAACAGAGGTAGAAAATTATCCTGGATTCCCGGAAGCAGTCACAGGTCCTGAGCTTATGGATCGTTTTCGAGATCAAGCCAAGAGATTTGGTACGATTTTTGTGACGGAGGACGTTAAATCCGTTCAGCTCACATCTCATCCTTTTATCATAAAAAGTCCATCTCACGAAGTCGAAGCGGAAGCGATTATTATCGCAACAGGCGCCACGGCTAAAAGACTCGACGTACCAGGAACGCGTGATGGCGAATTTTGGCAAAAAGGGGTAACTGCTTGCGCGGTTTGTGATGGAGCTGCTCCTATTTTCCGAAATAAGGACCTTTATGTTTTTGGAGGTGGGGATACAGCTGTCGAGGAGGCGATCTTTTTGACAAAGTTTGGTTCTAAAGTCTATCTTGTTCACAGGAGAGATGAACTTAGAGCTTCTAAAATCATGGCACAGAGGGCAATGAACCATCCGAAAATCGAAATTCTATGGAATCATGTTTTAACAAAAGTAGAAGGCAATACAGTTGTCGACTCTATTACTTTGCAGAATGTGCAAACAAAGCAAGAAGTGACAAGATCAGCAGGAGGGGTATTTTTTGCGATTGGTCACGAGCCTAATACTTCGTTCCTAGGAAATGAAATTGAAAAGATGAATAATGGTTACATTAAAGTCATTCCAGGAACTTCTAAAACAAACATAGAAGGTGTATTTGCAGCGGGGGATGTACAGGATCCTAACTATCGGCAGGCTGTCACAGCTGCAGGATCCGGCTGCATGGCTGCATTAGATGCGGAACGCTGGCTTGCTCAGAGGGAATAATATGCGG
>DAIEPN010000032.1 GCA_027348355.1 Chlamydiota bacterium
ATTAATTATAACGATCCCGATGGAAGGTTTGACTCTCCTGTTTTTAAGACAACACAAGCTAGCGTGATTGATTCTCCTCAGCTTTCTACACGCATTTTCGGAGGTTTGCAGGCTCTAGGTGGACTCATGCAAGTGAAAGTAGGCGCGTTTTTGATGTGCACTCCAACGTTTGGCCTAGGTCAACTCGGAGGAGCCTATTTAATTGGAAACGGTATAGACAACTTTGCTACAGGGTTTCATCAAGCCATTTCAGGGCAGCATAGAGATACCATGACAGCCCATTTATTGACTAAAACAGGGATGTCAATAGAAACGGCAAGGAATTGGGAAGGAGCTGTTCCTATGGCTTCTGGTTTAAGGAATGTAGTTATGAGAACTCCTGGTCTTGTTGGTGGATTAATACAGTCCTCAAAAGGATTTGTGAGAGAGGAGGTAACGCATTTTAAACCTTTGACTAGAAGTTACTATAGGGATAATTTAAAGATCTTAACTAAGATGGATCCTCCTTCGCATATTGAGGCTCATCATGTATTCCCGCAGACTTTTAGAAAAGAGTTCTTCAGAATGGGTGTCAACATTGATGATCCTAAACATTTGGTTTGGTTGGAAAGGGGTGTTCATCGAAGTACGGCTCAGGATTATAATGAAAAATGGCGACTTTTTATACGAGATAACGGAAAGGCTACCCCAGAGCAAATTTTACAAAAGGGAAGAGAATTGATGTCAAAGTATGGAATGGACTTAAATTATTAGATGATGGAAACAAATATGCAGATAAAAGATTTTTTTTATTTAGATGGTAAGATTGCTTTAGTCAATTTCACGGCCTCTCCTACTATATTGGACTCTGATCCAAATGCTAGTGAAATAAGATGGGAAATAATTAGAGGAAATTACAAAGGAATTGATTTTCCTTTGGTTTTTAAGCAGGAAAGTGGAAAAAAATTAGTAGATATATTAGGAACAGGGTGGTGTAGTCTCTATTTAATTTCTGACAGAATGAAAAAAGCACTGGAAGCGAATCATCTAACTGGATGGAAAACCTACCCGGTAAAAATTTATGATAAAAAAGGAAATGAGGTTTTGGGATATAACGGATTTTCTATTATTGGTCGATGTGGTTCGATTGATTATAATAAGTCTGAAATTATTGAAAAGAGATACGTTCCAAATGGCCCGTTGTGTAAACTTTACAAAGGGTTTTATATAGGATTGGATAAATGGGATGGAAGTGATTTTTTCATGCCTTTCGATACGGGGCACCATATTGTTACTAAAAAAGCGGCGGAGGTATTGAAAAAGCATAAATTTAACGTCGAATTAAAAAATTTAGCCGATTGCGAAATTGATATCGATGATGTAAAACAAAAAATTCCAAAATAAAGAACCTCTAGTATTCAACTTCTGCAAGAAACTCACCAAACTTGGAGTGAGGAAGGCAGAAGTTTACAAATTGGAAATCATAGACGTGATTTCTATTATCAAAATGGTCAATTAGTCCATCTCACCTCCGGCAATGTCAATCTCTCTTACGCTTACGATTTAAGTGGTCTTTTAAGTCGGCAAGCAGGACCTTTAGCTTCAAGAACAATTGAGTATAACCAATCAGCCCTTCCGAGGCTTGTTCAGTCCCAATTTTTGGGAAAAATCTACCAAGAAACGTTAGGTTGGAATGATTCCGGTAAACTCTCTTCTCATAAAGAAAATGGACAGGAGAGAAAGTTCATCTACACTCGCAGAGGACACCTAAAAGCTGCCTTTGCACAGGCTGTATTTGCAGGATCTCCTCAAGCTACTTTACAAAATGAGATGTATGAATTTGATTTCGGAAGACCAGGTCTTGGTATTCGCACCGGAGCATCAACATGGAAAGTTTCGGAAAATAGCTTAGATGCTTTTGGAAAAATTCTTGTGGAAGAGATCAAGGGTTATAAAACTCGAACTTCTTACGATAGCATGGGACAAATTACCTCCTATAATCGTAAAGAACTCAGATACGATCCTTGGGGAAGGCTGATTGAGTTCTATGCC
>DAIEPN010000043.1 GCA_027348355.1 Chlamydiota bacterium
AAAATAAAAATATTTTAACCAAACTTGCTATATCGTATGGAATAGCTCAATCGGTAAGGCTTACCATTTTTGAAGAGAAAATCCAAAAGACGATTGACCATACCAAAAAACTTCCGAATGACTTAGCAAAAAAAGGTAAAATCACACTTTCAAGAAAGGATATCTCTCGAAAAATGGGAGAACTATTTATCGAAAGAACTTCGATCAACCTTCATACGGAAATTTTAGACACTCCTGAATTCTTCTGGGATCATCCTGAGTTTGAAGCTTTTTATAGACGCACAACACACTACCTCGATGTAACAAAGAGGGTCGATGCTCTTAATAAAAGGCTGAACGTGATCCACGAGCTTTTTGAAATCCTCTCAGGAGAGCTCAATCATCAACATTCCGCAAGGCTTGAGCTGACTATTATCTGCCTGATCGTCATTGAAGTGGTCATTGCGTTACTCAAAGACATATTTCATCTTATATGAAAAAAATCTTCGTATTTATCATTACCCTTTATCAATGGCTTATTAGCCCTTTACTTGGAAATTGCTGTAGATTTTATCCTACTTGTTCTGAATACTGCAAAGAAGCGATCCAAAAGCACGGCATCCTCCGTGGAATATGGATGGGAAGTAAAAGAATATGCAAATGTCAACCCTGGCATCCGGGAGGCATTGACGAAGTTCCATAATAGGATCTTACATGAAAAACAAACCAAAAATCCCTAAGCACTGGCCAAAAGGTTTTTCTTATGCGAGGGAATCGACAATTCATGAATTACACCCCTCTTTGCGCTCAGTTTATCTTTTTTCCGAAAATCCAGATGACGCTCATAAAATTTCCTATGTTATAGAAAATACATGCATTCATCCTGATATCGAAATACTACCCATTACAAAAGATCTAAAATACCTAGGCCCTAACCCTCATCCCTTAGTCGATTACAAAACAAAAAGAAATCATATCCAGCGCGGTGTTTTTGCAACCAAAAAAATTCCTTCCGGAACAGAACTAGGAGAATACGTCGGAGAGATGCACTTTCTTTCCTCTAAAAAATCTTTAGAAGAAGCAATTCTCAAACAGATCCCTTCTGAATATTCTTGGATTGCTAAAAAAAGAGATTTTTTTGTCTTGATCGATTCGAAAAACCTGACCAATGAACTCGCATTTATCAATGACTTTCGAGGAATTAAACCATCTTCTAATGTTAAAGCAGAATGGATTGTCCATAGAGGTTGTTTCTATTACGGCTATATCACAACTTGTGACATTGAATCCGGAGAAGAGCTTCTCACTGATTACGGAGAGGAGTATTGGCTCGCTTTTAATAGACCTCAGCAGAAAATTCACTGTGGAATTTCAAGCTCTTTTCCAACACGTAGTTTTTCAGACTCTAAATGATTTAGTTTCATTAAACCCTCAACGCTCACTTTGTATTTTTTGGCAATTTTCCAAAGGCTATCACCTTGCTGAACTACATGAATTTTCTTTTTCACCGTCTTCTTAGAAGTTTTTTCAGGAATCGGAATTAGAGTTGGAGGGGGAGCTACTAATAGGATCTTCTCCGGAAGAACTTCTATCTTTGAAAGGGCCTCTTCTGGAATAAATTTTTGTAGAGCTAGCCTATGGTCATAAGGTTCTTGTATTGGCTCACCACAAAAGTCATAGAGTTTTTTAGCCGCTTTTTTCCATACCATATCAGATCTAGTGCTTATAAGTAGATCTTTCGCGAATTTTTCCGCTTCTACACTTTTTTCTTGAGTTAGATCTAATAAGGTCATGACATCTTCATCATCTAGTTTCTTTTCAGCAAATTCCCTATCTGTCTGAATAAGCAACA
This sequence comes from Chlamydiota bacterium, assembly GCA_027348355.1. Lineage (GTDB taxonomy): Bacteria > Chlamydiota > Chlamydiia > Chlamydiales > Rhabdochlamydiaceae > JABEVM01. The sequence goes on from DAIEPN010000043.1 coordinate 1,832, forward strand.
TCCCTGCAATTTTCGATCTTTTTTTAAGGAATTCCAAAAGAAAAAGTCTCCTTCTGGTAACGGAAAAATCTTGGGTTTCCTTCTGCTGTTCAAAAAAAGATTGCAATATAGACCAATTAAACTCTGCCACCATCTCGACAAGAAGCTGCTTATCTATACGAAGTTCTGAATGAGAAAATAAATTCAAGACTGAATAAAACTCCGGGGTTAAATAAAAAGCTTCAAGAAGAGTAGGATCTCTAGGAATTCTCGTTTTTTGGATTTCGTAAAAAATTCCTTGACTAGTCAAAGGCCATTTCTCTGTTTTTGCGAACTTGACCACTGCTTGATATTGAAACTCCGCTAGGGCCGGGAAAATAGCAATTTCTATTTCTTTCTGCCCATTTTCCGTCTTAACCCTGGTCATTCTTTTTTGCTGTGGAGGGGCGCCAAGCGCCTTTTCAAGATGAAAATGATGAAATGCCACTAAACAAGCCAGAGCCAAATCTCTTTTTGTATATCCCTCTTCAACATGCTGTTTATTTAGGAGAAGGGTGACAAGCTCAGGATAAGATAGCCTGCTATAAAAGGTGAGCAGCTCGCTATTTTTTAAGGAAAATTCATCTTTTTCCTCTCCCCATGCCCCCTGACGATCTGAAAAATCTGTTATAGAGATGTTATCTTTCCAGACAAAATAGCCGAAAGTGATCAAAAAACCGATGTTTAGCGTCACGCTGACTATCAAAATTTGTATGAGCCATTTCGTTTTTTTAACCCAATGTATATCTTTAGAAGGTGCGTCCATAAAAATTAGCTTTTGTCCAATAAGGAAAGTTGGTTATACTATATATCTTATTAAGATATCTACTTACCTTGTAAATTACATCATTTTTTATTATGAAAATTCCTGTTTCTTGGCTGCTTTCCTATCTAGAAAAACCTCTTTCTACTGAAAAGATTTCCGAAGTCCTTACACTCGCCGGCATCGAAGTAGAAAAAATCGAACTAAGTTCTCTTTCTTTCACAAATGTGGTAGTCGGAGCTGTTTTGCGTGCTGAGCCGCATCCCCAAGCCGACAATTTACAAATTGCCACCGTATTCGATGGAAAAGAAAAATTCCAAGTTGTATGCGGCGCCAAAAATTGTAGGGAAGGACTTATCGTAGCTTTTGCGAAAATTGGAGCTACACTTCATGACGAGAATCAAAAGAAATTCACCATTAAAAAAACAAAACTTCGTGGTGTTGAATCCGATGGCATGCTCTGCGCTGGAAAGGAACTCGGTCTTACAGAAGAAAATGACGCCATACTAGAGCTGCCTAAAGACACACCAATTGGCATAGACCTTTCCGAACTATACCAAGATCCAATTTTAGATATTTCTTTAACGCCTAATCTTGGACATTGCATGAGCGTGATTGGAATTGCTCGTGAAATCTCTGCGCTTTGCGAGATCCCAATCCGACTTCCAAAAGTAAAAGTTTTAGAGAATTCTCCCGAAAAAATAAAAGATCTGATTGCAATCGAAGTTCAGGATTCAAAAGCTGCGCCTAGATACAGCTGCCGAATTAGTAAAAATATAAAAGTCGGGCCTTCGCCTGATTGGCTCAAAAAAGCGCTCGCATCTTCAGGACACTCCAGTATCAATAATATTGTTGATGTTGCAAACTACGTCATGTTAGAAACCGGGCAACCTCTTCATATTTTTGATTACGACAAAATCAGCGGCAAAAAAATTCAAGTTTCCACAAAGTCTTCTCATAAAACCTTTATCGGGTTAGATAATATTGAGAGAGAAATCCCTCCAGGAACTTTACTAATTAACGACGCAGAAAAACCAATTGCTCTAGCAGGTCTTTTGGGGAGTTTAGATTCTTCCGTAACGAAATCTACAAAAAATATCCTTATCGAATCAGCATGTTTTGATCCCATCATCATTCGTAAAATGAGCAAAACATTTCATTTGCGAACCGATGCCGCTCAAAGATTCGAAAAAGGCATCGATTTTGAAAAGGTGCTTTTTGCTTTAGATAGAGCATCTGCTCTTATAGAGCAAGTAGCAGGAGGACAAATTTGCCAAGGATATATTGATAAGAAAGAAAATCTTTCTATTTCTAAAAAGATCCTTTGTAGAACAGCTCACGTCAACAAAATTTTGGGCACACAATTAGCAACAGGTGAGATTAGTAGTATTTTAAAACGCTTGGACATAAAGATCCACGATGAAAAAAACATGCAACTCACTGCCGAGCCACCTACTTATCGTAATGATTTGAAAACTGAAATCGATCTTATAGAAGAAATTGCTAGAGTCTATGGATATAACAATATCCCCAAAAAAATGACTAGGCATGTTTCTTCAACAATTACCAATGCTCCCATGTATGAATTCGAAAATCTTTTCAGACAAAAGCTTTTGCAAGAAGGCCTACAAGAATGCATGACATGCGATTTAATCAGTCCTTTTCTCGCCAATATAGCTTCAGAAAAAACTTTAGGCGAGACGAACCTAGTCCATGTACTACATCCTCGATCTACTGACCAATCTGTTTTAAGGACATCCCTTCTTCCTGGTTTTCTGCAGCTCATACAACATAATATATCACACCAAAATCACGATATTCATGGATTTGAAATCGGTAGAATTCATTTTAAAGATAAAAACAATTTTACAGAGCAATCTGTCATGGGGATCGCTTTAAAAGGTCATACAGCCCCCTACCATTTCAGCCCTAAACCAAGAAAAGTTGATTTTTTTGATCTTAAAGGGTTAGTAGAAAATCTATTCCTTTCCTGCGGGGTAAAAGAAATAGAGTTTGAACCGAGCCATCTAGAAAACTTCCATCCTTTTAGACAAGCGAAAATCAAACATAAACAGGTTACAATTGGTGTTATGGGAGAGATTCATCCTGCGCATTGTCGTACTATGCAAATCGAAGATCGAATTTATTTTGCAGAGATTAACCTCAATGCCCTATTATTGATTGTACCGAATCATGCAGAATACAATAAAATTCCGAGTTTTCCGGGTTCAGAAAGAGACTGGACCGTCACGCTGCAAAGCAATGTCCCTCTTTCTCAAATTTTTCAAGAAATCCAGAAACTTTCTTGCTATTATCTTGAAAAAACAACACTGCTCGATATTTATACAAGCAAAGAACTTGGAGAAGACAAAAAAAATGTCACGATTCGTTTTTTCTATCGAGATCCACAAAAAACAATCTCTTTCGAAACCGCGGACGCAGAACATAACAAAATACTTACATTTTTATCGGAAAAGATTTCTTTACTAAATAAATCATCTAACGTAACGTAACGTACAATTCCCCTAGAGTGAGGCTACACAATGAACAACAAATTTTATTTACTTCTCGGAACTGTAGCAGTTTTAGCTACAAGCTGTAATGATAAGAAGACAGATGAGCAGATCGTTTCTCAGTCCTATATGCATAAAAATGGTTATGCAATATCTAAAGAGGAATGGGAGGCGCAAAATTATCCTGGACAAGTGGTTACCACCTTGCGCGATGGTGTTACCATCTACACAACATATGAAGATGGAGTCTTACACGGGCCTTCTTACCATACTTATCCCCATAGTAAAACGATCGAATCCTATTTCCTTTATAATGAAGGTGATCTAGTAAAAGAAACATACTATGACACACTGGGTATGCCTATAAAGGAAAATTCATACGTTTCTCCAACAAGATATACAGCAACTGTATGGTATAAAAGTGGATCTCCTTTAAGCGTCGAAGAATTTTCAGGAAATGAACTCCTTGATGGACAATATTTC
>DAIEPN010000077.1 GCA_027348355.1 Chlamydiota bacterium
CACATTTGCGTAGGATGAGTTTTTATCCTCAAGAAAAAGAGCGTTTTTTAGAGGATTGAGGTTTGCTTGCAAAGCAAAATTAGTTGGGATAACAGAGATATCAGTATCCTGAAGCGATCTTGGTAGCATAGCAGCATCGACTTCTAAAATTTGCAAATTTTTTGGATTCTCCAAAACATCCAAAATAGTTCCATTTTGCATATTTTCTTTTTGCAAGGTGATGAGTCCAGATTTTTCAAGAAGTTGCAAAGCCCTTGCTTCATTGGATGGGTCACTTGGGATGGCGACAATCCCTTTATCAGGAACTTGTGAGAGATCAGAGATTTTTTTGGAATAAATTCCCATCGGCTCGATATGGATTTTAGCAATAGCTTGTAATTTATAACCAAACTCTTGCATTTGCTTTTCTAGAAAAGGGATGTGCTGAAAAAAGTTAGCGTCGATTTGCTTCTCACTCAGGCTACGATTGGGAAGATTATAATCCTCGATCTCAACAATTTCTAAAGAAACCCCTTCCTTCTCTAAGTCTGGCTTTATAAATGCAAGAAGTTCCGCATGAGGAGTTGGCGTTGCTGCAACTTTAAGAGTGTTTTTTGCTTTGGTGCAACCGCTCAAAACTCCGAAAATACAAAATAAAAGGAAGAAAAGAGTTTTTTTCATTATTTAATTTTCCCATGGGTTTTATCAATTTTTTTTACAAGACCGTTTCCAATCCATTGTATGACTTGTACTAAGATAATGAGTAGTATCACTGTAACAGACATCAGAAAAGGGTTAAAGCGTTGATATCCATACTGGATAGCAATTTTTCCGAGCCCTCCTCCTCCTATCAAGCCGGCCATTGCGCTGTATCCTACAAGGTTGATCATGGTAAGCGTAATCCCTGATAGCAGGGAAGAAAAAGATTCTGGAAGAAGGACCTTAAAAATAAGTTGTGGAAGGTTGACACCCATAACAAGAGAAGCTTCAATTGTATGTCTATCTACATCTTTAAGAGAAGATTCTACAACTCTTGCAACAAAGGGGGCTGCTGCTAAAGAAAGAGGCACGACAGAGGCTGTTGTTCCAAGGCTTGTTCCTACAACCCATCTTGTAAATGGGATGATGGCGATCATTAAAATTGCAAAAGGAAAAGATCTTCCGATGTTCACTATAGTTTCTAAAAACTTATATAAAGGAATATTTTCTCTGCATTGCCCTTTATCTGTAAGAGAGAGGAGAATTCCAAGAGGAAGGCCTAAGATAAGAGCAAAAAATGTCGAGGTAAATACCATATACAAGGTATTTAGAAATTCTTTCGGCAAAAGGTCCAAGGCAAGTTGATAGTTTTCAGGATTCATTCAATGATCTCACAATGTGAAGTATTTTCCTTAAGAAATTGTAGAGCCTTCGGTAACACGTCCTCTTTTCCAGATAATTCGAGAACTAAAGTGCCCACAGTTGCTGTTTGCAGCGAATCGATCCAACCGAGCAAAATATTGGCATCCACGTCAAAGGTTTTGATCATTTGCGAGATAATGGGGCTATCTGCCTTTTTCCCCATAAAACTTAATCGAAGGAGAAGTTTTCCGGGTTCCTTTTTCTTCAAGAAATGGGGTGGGATTTCATGGTCAATTTTTTGAATTAAATTTTTTGTAATGAGATGCTTAGGATCAGCAAAAACATGCTGAACAAGACCCGTTTCTACAATATTTCCCTTTTCAAGAACAGCGACCCTTGTACAGATTTGTCTAATTACTTCCATATCGTGGGTGATTAAGAAAATCGTCAAAGAGAGCTTGGTGTTGATTTCTTTGAGTAATTTTAAAATTTGCCTTGTGGATACAGGGTCCAAAGCAGATGTTGCTTCATCGCAAAGTAAAATTTTAGGGTTTGTCACCAAAGCCCTAGCAATCCCAACACGTTGCTTTTCCCCTCCGCTCAAAAATGCAGGATAGCAGTCTTTTTTATGTGAAAGTCCGACGAGTTCTAGCATTTCTAAGGCTTTAGCTTTTCTCTCAGAGACGCAAAGTTTATGAATTTCTAGAGGAAACATTACGTTTTCAAGGGCTGTACGAGAAGAAAGAAGATTAAAATGCTGGAAAATGACCCCAATGTTTTTGCGGAAAGAGCGCAATTCTTTTTCTGAAAGGTCTGTGATATTGACATCTTCTAAAAAAATCTTACCTTCGCTTGGCCTTTCTAATCCGGCAACGGACCGAAGTAAAGTGGAC
>DAIEPN010000079.1 GCA_027348355.1 Chlamydiota bacterium
TGAAGTCCAGGGTAAAAAAGATTATTTGCGTAAGTTGAGACGAGCTATCAAGTGTTGATAACGTTTTGTATCTGTAGAGTTGAGATAATCTAACAGTTTACGTCTTTGGCCAACAAGTTTAAGTAAAGACAGCCTGGAAGCGTGATCTTTCGGAGCTAGCTTAAGATGTTCTGTAAGCTCAGCAATTCTTTCGGTAAGAATAGCGATCTGTACATCCGCAGACCCTGTATCTTTCTCATGCAACTGAAATTTTTTGGTAATTTCTTCTTTGGTACCTTTATCTAAAGACATTAGAAAAATCTTCCTTCTTGATTGAGAGTTTTAAAAGATAGACTAACTTTCGTTTGTTAAACCATTGGCCTTATTGTAACTTAAGTGAATTAATTCAGCAATCACAAAAAGATCTTTCTCGTTCTAGCCTTTTACTTGCATTTTGTCACTTGTAGTGCTAGATTTTATGGTATAAATCCTACCACATTCTTCTTTTATAGGAAATACTATTCTCGAGAATATTTTTTGTAGCATGATAGAGAAATTTTTATATGACAGTGACTGATGAATTTTTTATGAATGAAGCACTGCTTGAAGCAAAAAAAGCTTTTATAGCGGGAGAGGTTCCTATTGGTGCTGTTATAGTACATTCTGGGAAAATACTAGCCAGGTCTCATAACCTTGTAGAATCTCTTCAGGACGCCTCAAAACACGCAGAGCTTATCTGCTTGCAAAAAGCTGCCAAAGTTTTAGAAAATTGGAGACTTCTTGAATGTACCTTATATTGTACTCTCGAGCCGTGCTCTATGTGCGCAGGAGCTATGCTTCTTTTTCGTATTCCTAGACTTGTTTGGGGAGCACCTGATATGCGTCATGGAGCAAATGGAAGCTTTGTTGATTTATTTTCAAAAAATCACCCTACACATAATATAGATATTACTTCAGGGGTTTTGCAAGAAGAGTGTTCCAAGATACTAAAAGAATTTTTTCAAATAAGACGAATGGGGTCCGAATGTTAGAGAATCTCTTTAACGAGCTTGTAAATGAGCAAGAAAAAAAAGTTATGAAGACCGCCCATTTGATTCTTCCTAACCTTACTGCGGATGATTTACTTCAACCGAATGATTTTCCAGCTTTAGACAATCATCCCTATTTTCGATATGAAGAGGGGGTTTTAGAAGGTCTTCGCACTGCTCGCATGGCCTATTTAGCTTGGCAAAAAGACCAGGAAAATAGTTCCTCTGCAAAGTAAAATTTTATATTGTATCAAAAGAGGCTGTATGAGCGATGTTTTGCTCAAGATTGAAAATATTAAAAAAGTTTATTTTAAGAAAAGCAAACCGATAAAAGAAGCGTTGTCTGGGATTACTCTTGATCTATATGAAGGAGAGATCTTATCTTTGCTCGGCGTCAATGGAGCTGGAAAGACAACTCTTTCCTCTATCATTGCAACATTGCACCCACCAACCACTGGAAATATTTTTTGGAAAGGGTCTTCTATTTATGACGATTTGCTCTCTTATAGAACCGTGGTGGGTTTTTGCCCTCAAAAACCGAATCTAGATCCTCTTTTGACTTTAGAAGAGAACTTGTTCTATGCAGGGAAGTTTTTTCGACTTTCTACGAAAGAAGCAAATAGGCGTAAAGATGAGCTCATGGAAGAGTTTGACTTAAAAACGTATGCAAAATCTTCACCTCAGTATCTCTCTGGTGGATATAAGCAGAGGTTTATTTTAGCGAGAACTCTTATGCACTCTCCAAAATTGATCATTTTAGATGAGCCAACTGTTGCTTTAGATGTGCAAATTCGAAGAGAGTTATGGAAAAAGATCTCATTTCTTAAAGAAAAAGGAGTGACAGTCCTTTTGACAACGCATTATTTAGAAGAAGCGGAAGTGCTTTCGGATCGTGTATGCATCATTGATCAAGGAAGGATCAGACGGATTGATACGCCAGACAACTTGAAAAATCATTACAAAAAAGAAAATTTGGAGGATGTATTCATCCAACTGATGGAAGAAGGAGAAAGACCGAGTGATTTCACAGAAAACTAAAATTTACATACTCACGATCTGCCAGCTCCTAAGGCGAGATCTTCTTATCTACAGAAGGGAATTTTTAAGTAAGCTTTTTGATAACTCTTTTGTACTCCTTACCTATCTTGTTGTCTTTGGGTATTTCATGCCGCAATTTGGGGGTGGTGGTTACGGTCCTTTTATCCTTGTAGGGTCAATCGCAAGCTTCGGTTTTTTTGACATGGTTGGAAAAGTATCGGACATGATGTTTGATATTCAGGGAGATCGCGCCATTTCTTATACACTTACACTTCCTCTTCCTTCTTCCCTACTTTTCCTTAGAATGGCGCTCTATTGGGCGATTAATTCAGCAGTGGTTTCCATCTTTTTGATTCCTATTGGAAAATTGATCCTTTTTACACAATTTGACCTATCTCAAATTTCTATTTTTAAATTCATTTTGATCTATCCGCTTATTCATCTTTTCTACGGCTTCTTTAGTCTCTGGATGGTGGGGATTTTAAAAGGAATTGGAACGATTGCGCAGTTATGGGTCCGAGTGATCAACCCTATGTATATGTTTGGAACTTTTTTCTATTCGTGGCACGCAGTGCATAGTTTTTCTCCAGTTGTAGCCTACCTCAATTTATGCAACCCAATGGTCTTTATTATGGAAGGACTCCGTTCTGCTTGTTTAGGATCAGAAGGCTATTTACCTTTTTGGATTAGCTTCTTAGCTCTACTTGGATTTACTATTCTCTGCGGATGGGATGGGATCAGACGTCTAAAGATTAGACTTGACTGTGTATAAAAAAACACCTCAGTGATTTCACTACTGGGGTGTTTGTTGAGAGAGGGAGGTAAGTTTAGGCTTTAATTCCGTATCGCAAACCTAGAGATGCTCCTGCTAATCCTCCTAGTGTCGTTAAAGCTATAAGAAGTCCGCCTTTAGAGCCTATTTCAGAAAAAACTTTCATTAAAGCGAATTCAACGTTTTTACTTTTCTGTTCTTTAGATTGTCTATCTGCTTTTTTAGTAAGGAATTTACTAGTTATAAGAAGCGATAGAGCTGTTCCACCAGCTCCCAGCGTCGCTCCTGTGATGCTATATCCAGCGATTTTTAGAGCTCTTGATGAAGCGGATAATAATATTTTACTAGATTCAGTGCTACCGGAAGAGTGTATTCCTTTGGATGCTGCGTGAGCAAGAGTTGTAAGATTTATAAAAGCTACAGCGGCTCCCGCCATTTGTATTTTTGATAAATTCATAGTAATGACCTTGATTTTTTAAAAAAGTAATAACATTCTAATGCAATATTTATTATGTATCAATTGTTTTGTTTCTATTTCATTTATTAAAATATTTAGTTATATTTAATTAATTGTGAAAAACAAAAAATGTAAAAAATAAATTGAAAATACATTGCTGAGCAGTAATTAGATGCTATTTTGTTTCTGGATTTTTCTAGAAATTTTCCAAAGACGCAGCCTTTCTCGGAATGTGAGGCTTTTTTTTCCTTTCAAGGTAATTTTTGCCATAGCGGCATGGAAGAAGGCCTCATCGCTAATGATGGCTTTACCTGTCTTAAAGTCATAAATCTTTGAGTTTGTAAGAGGTACGCCTTTCTCGAAGATTTTTGAGAATTTGCCAAGAAAATGAAGAGCTTTTTCCTCAAAACTATGGAGCTTTGCGAAAGGGGTTTTTTGTCTCCAGGCGAATAAACAGAAGAAATAGGTATATACGAGGGTCGCTATGTAGGCTATGAGCTCAGAATAGGCCTGTTGGGTCAGGGCAAAAATAAGGTGCAGGAGAAAGGTCCAAAAAAGTAGAGAGGTAAGCTTGATTGGGATAATAAAGAATAATTGAACCCGCATTTCTGGGTATAGAATGCACCAAGCGAAAAGAATGCATCCTAACATGGCCCTATTTCCAAAGTATATAGAGGAGAAAGCGGTGGAGGAGCTATAGAAGGTAGCCAGCATGCAAAGGGACACAAAAAAGGCTGCTCCGAAATAGAGCATAAAGAAATGTTTTAGTCCTTTTCTGGATATGATTGCTGAGCCGATTGCGGAGGTAAGGTACATCGAAATAATCATAGAGAAGATCCAACTCAGAGAAAAGCTTTGGGCAGGTAGCAGGAATGCACTAGTAAATATTTGCCAATACCAAGCATTTTCTATGGCGAGTTTGCTGAGGCCAAAAAAATCATAGAGAGTAGGGATGTGCAAAACTTGCAGACAAAGCTCCCCTGTCATCACAGCTAAGATGTTTAGAGAGAGGATACCAACAAGAAAAATCTTAAAGAAATTTCTTTGAGCTGTAAAAAATCTTTGAAAAATCTGTGATTTCATCATAACTTATATGGTAATTTGCCTTGGACCCCTCTATGATGGAGTAATTTTTGGATTTCCGCAAGGGTTTCTTTAGGCATTTCTTTAGAAAAACCCTTGTTTTTAATGAGTAAATGAACTTTACTTTTATACTTAAAGACTTAATCTAAATGTATTTTTAAGGAGCTATCATGAAAAAACAAGGACATCCGGCCTATCAAGAAATTCTCTTTGTTGATTCTTCTACAGGATTTAAATTTGTATGCGGAAGTACAATGCAGCCTAAAGAGAAAGAAACTTTTGAGGGAAAAGAATACCCAGTATGCAAGGTTTCTGTGTCATCAGCATCTCACCCATTCTTTACAAAGAGTGATAAGCTTGTTGACTCTGAAGGTCGTGTTGATAAATTCAAAAAACGTTATGTTGCAAAAAATGCACAAATGGCTGTGAAAAAAGCTGAGCCGGTTGCACCTGCAAAAGCTGTTAAAAAGGCAAAGAAGTAATCAATGGAAGATAGGATACGCAAGCTCATTTCACGTTTTGAAGAGGTGGACGAGCTTTTAGGAAGACCAGATGTGCTTGCGGATCAAAAGCAATATCGCTCTCTAACTCAAGAGCACGCCAACCTTTCTGAGATTAAAGAAATGTGGCAAGCTTATCAAAGCATTCAGACTAGATTAAAAGAAAATCAAGCTTTAGCTGCGGAAGAAAAGGATCCCGATTTTTTA
>DAIEPN010000083.1 GCA_027348355.1 Chlamydiota bacterium
AAGCTCATTCTCAATAGGAGTTCCGGTAAGCCCAAGCCTCATGTTCGCATCGATGCCTCGAAGGGCCTTATGAGTTTGCGACTTTGCATTTTTTGCAATTTGCACCTCATCAAAAACCGCAAGCTCAAAAGGAATTTTGGATAAAGATTGCTTTTCTGTACGCAAAATTCCATAAGATGTGAGAACCAATTCAGAAGTTACATCTTCAAGATTCCGCTGCGCCCCGTAAAACACAAGAACTTGCAACGAGGGTAAAAATCGTTTTAAAAGCTCTTGCCAATGAAAAATAACAGACGTCGGACATACAACGAGGACTTTGCTCTTTTTCTCTTTTTTTCTGAGCTCAGTTCGTAGTGCAGCAATAAGCGCCATAGCTTGGTGTGTTTTGCCAAGCCCCATCTCATCACAAAGCAGTCCAGAGAGTCCGTTAGAATATAAAAACCAAAGCCATCTAAGCCCCATCTCTTGATAGGGTCTAAGCGAGCTATGTAATCCTTCAACTTCTGGAATTTCCCCTTGGACAAAAGCTAAGGAAAGATTAAGGAAACTTCTCATCTCATCAGAAGATTCTCCGGATAGCTCTTGCTCTGCTGGTTTTTTTATATTCTCAAAAACACTAAGACGTATCCATTCTATGGTAGTGAGTCGAACTTCCTTTCCATTTTTCACCCATCTCTTTTTCGTAAGTCCTTTAAGCCAATGAAAGCGCGATTGTTTGAGATAGATGAGTCCGGCTTTAGAAAACAAATATTTCTTATTATCATGGATTGCTTCCCAGATATCATAAGCTAAAATGCTCCCTATTTCCGTCTGATATTCCATTTCAACACGCCAAAAATTTTTAGAATCCTCTCTCGAAGCTTTCTTTATCTGAAGAGATAAATCTTCCGTTTTTTGTAACCGTGGATCTAAAAAAACTGTAAAGGGCTGTAAAATAGTTAGATCATAAGCTAAGAAATATGGTTCAAAATCCTCATCAATCTCTTTTTCGTTTTGATAAAGGTCGGGAAGACGGAAAGAAAAAGGAATTTCAGCAAATCCTTCGTTTTCAACAAACGTATACTCTTCAAAGATGCGGACTTTTTCTCTAGGATACTGCGGAAGAAAGCTATATTCTGGTTTTACAACGATTATCCCTGCTTCATTGATCACGATGGTGACGCCCGCTTTGGTAATGGGACAAACTGGAGTAAAAAAATTGCGCAGAGTTTCTAGATCTTCTCGATGCTTACGAATGAACCTGGAAAGATCAGAGCGCGGGATCGCAAGGCCAGGCTTGATGTACATACCTGTTCGCGAAGAGGCCTTTGCATAAAATCCTCTTCCCTTTATGTAAATCCAGGAACCAAAATCCATAATTCCAGCAAAATCTTGTTCTACATCGAGTAGCGTAGTGAAATGCAAATTCCCTCTTTCATCGACATGATATCCAAGACGTGCCTCGACACTTGAAACATGGGGCTGGAAACCATCACATGTATGAAGCCAAAAACGATGTTTATCAATAAACTCTGCAACATCCTCTTTTGGAATTTGCATCTGGGCGCTAGGAAATAAACTTTCCTCAAGGTGATAAAATCCTCGTCCATCAAGATACACCCAAGAAGAAAAATAAGCAGGATTCCCTTTCTGCAAATCTTCTTCTTCGAAAAGATACATATCAATATGTAAGGTAGCATCAGATGTGAAGTAGAGTTTATACCGAGGGACAATGCTACTTGCAGACACCTTGGCATTTGTTAGATGTTCTTTGAGGAGAGGAAGATATTTTTGCAAAAAAGCAGGAATTTTTTCTTCTGTGATGACATGATTTTCTAAAAAATGATCCGGCTTTGCAGGATAAAAGCCCACACCTACTTCATAGATCCAACTGTCCAAGGTAAACGTTTTATTGTGCTTTTCCTTTAGATGAACTAGGTTGTTTTTTGGAAGCACCTCCCAGTCCAGGAAAAACTGTCTTTTTTCAGGATCATACTGGATTTCTTTCACTTTTTTCCCCTGTATATCGAAAACTGGAAGAGGTGATGCTACGGTTTTCAAAGTGGGAATGATCTGAGCCCAATTGACTTCTGCTACATAAAATGCAATCTTCAGACTAGAAAATGCAATTGTCATCCCTTTTGGGAAACCCTTTTCATCAAAAATAAAATCGATGGAATAAGGATCTTTTTTCTCCTGCAAAAACATCCACCATTTGGCCAAATCAGACCAAAAGGAAAGTTCAAATTGCAACTGCGACGTAGGCCTTCCTTGCTTCCATAAAAGAAGTTCCTCTGAAGAGAGATTAGAAAATTTTAACGAAGTTTCTTCTGTTTCCAGATGTTTATGAGCAATAATTTCTTCTAGTTGTTCTTCCGCAGTTTTGGTTAAGGGCTTAAGTTGCA
>DAIEPN010000091.1 GCA_027348355.1 Chlamydiota bacterium
GTCCACCTTTTTCAGCAGTCCCATGATAACTTTCCTGACATTGCCTATCAAAAAAAAATTTCTTTAATTGTATACAACCTGGGCTACTTACCAGGGGGGGACAAAAGACTGACCACAGCTTGCTCGAGTACCGTTAAAAGTATACAAAAGGCTTTAGACTTAGTAAGCCCAGGGGGAGCAATTAGCATTACTTGCTACCCAGGCCATGAAGAAGGTGCCAAAGAAGAGATCTTACTAAAAGGGATCTTCTCTACCTTACCACAGGATGCATGGAATGTCTGCCACCACACCTGGGTCAATCGAGAAAAAGCACCCAGCCTGTTCCTGCTGCAAAAGAAACCTAATCAAAGCTTTCTCTAAGTTTTTCATCCTTTTTAAAAAAATATTTTACATTTTAAGCTCAAATAGAGCAAATTCTAAGGCTGGAAGCAAATTCTGTATCTTTGTCCTAAGCTTCTAACGATTAAATTAATGAAAAAAATCGATTTTTTAATATATTTTAATTAAATTTAACGCTTTTAATGATATAATTATTGTAAAAATTATATAAAAAACAATCAAACCTGAAATTTATATAAATTATTTTAAAATAATTTTATTTCAGTAAATCACTCAAATTTTATATAGATGGTAGTAACAAAGGAAAAATATGGTAACTCAAACCAAAAAAGTCCCGAGCCAAAAGATTTCTCCAAAAATGAATCCTAGCGTTCGAGTTTCCTTTTACGTACATGAGTGGATCGCAGCAATCGAGGCAAGGCTCAAAGAGCCTGCGAGTACACAAACATGCCAAGACCTATTCCAAGAGCTTGAAATTACTTCTACAATTATTGAAAATGCTAGAGAAAAAATTCCTACACTTACGGATCAATTCTCACAAACACAAGTCAACTCAAGACTTCAAGAAGCTGAAGAAAAAATCGTATGCCTCTATGGAAGGATCTCAGATCTTTCTATTGACTCAGAAATTTCTAGTTTGCAAGAAGAAGCAAAACAATTAGAGGACAGCATACAAAGAGCCGATGTCAAAGAAATGTCGATGCACGTCGATAATTTAAAAGAGCATATTTTTACCTTTTGCAACCAATGTTCCCTTCCTAGAGAAAAAAGAAAAGCTCTTAGGGATATTCGCGTTTCGATAGAAAAAGCTGATGCTGCGCTCAACCGCGGGCAAATCCAAGAAGTGGAAGACTACCAATGCGAAATAGACATAGACATTGATAGTATTGATGAAGTCTCAGGTTTCTTTGATCTAGCTTACCTAATCTACAAAGAAAAAAATAAAGAGGCTCGTACACTTTATAATCAATTCACAACGCCTGAAAAAGATCTATTTCTCTTTCACTTGAAAGCCTTAAACGTTCAAAACTTTTCATTCACCGAACATGCGTTTCCTTGTATACAAGCGTTACTTGCTTGCGCCTATGGGCTATCAGAACAAAACCAAATGCAAAAATACTTATCGGCTGAAGAAATTGCTCTTTTTTTTATGGAGCTTGAAGAAAGCATACAAGTAAAAGCTTCTTATTAACTTTTGAACTTCGAAGACTTATCTTGCTGCGTTGAAGATCTTTTGAAAATGGGCCTGATCAACCCAAGAACATCCCAGCAATATGTTTGGTTTAAAAATTCCGTGAAAATCAGATCCACCGCTAATAAGCCAATTTTTTTTCTTAGCAACACTCAGCCAAACTAGCTCTTTATTTACAGAACATCTCGAATAGTAACACTCAATGCCATCAAATGGCATTTCTAAAATCTTTTTTGAAATCTTTGTGGTAGGAAATAGATGAGGGTGTGCTAAAAAAGCCTTCCCCCCGCATTTACGAATAAGCACTATCGTCTCTTCTATGGAAAAGGCACACCCCTTTACGTAACAAGATTTCCCTTCCCCTAAGTAGTGATGGAAAGCTTCTTGAATTGATTTTACATACCCTTTTTTAACCATCTGCTCGGCAATGTGAGGCCTTCCGACTGAATCAGGTAAACCAGGGACATCTTCTTCCAAAAAAACTTTTTTCTCTCGTAGTTTTTGCAAAATTGCCTGATAACGAATTTTTCTTCTCTCTTTGTGTTTTTGACAAAACTCCCAAATCTCCTGATGAGAGAGCGAAAAATCATACCCCAAAACATGAACGCTTATTTCATCAACTTCACAGGAAAATTCCACTCCTGTTCCAACTGTGATATCTAGTTTTTTTGCTTCTTGAAAAAGAGGTTCGTCATAAGCTGACACAGAATCATGATCTGTAATAGAAAGAGCGGAAAGGCCTAACTGTTTTGCCAGATGCAAAAGCTCTATAGGAGTGTGGGAACCATCCGAACAGGTTGAATGACAGTGTAAATCAGCGCGAAACATGGTTATCCTTCATAAGGTATCCGCCTAATTTCCATATCAAGTTCAACACCTGTCTTTTCAAAAACAACTTCTTTTACATAATGAGCAAGGTCCAAAACATCTTGAGCTGTAGCACCGTTTTTATTGACGATAAAGTTGGCGTGCATTGCGGAAATTTCAGCACCACCCCGAGTGACACCTTTTAAACCACATTTATCAATCAAGGCTCCCGCTGCACTAGGAAGTGGGTTGCGAAAAACACATCCTGCTGACCTATCTTGATATGGTTGCGTGCGTAATCGGTATTGTAGAATTTCAAGTTGCTGCACTCTAGCAAGTGAGGAAGGCTCTAGTAAGAAAGAAGCTCCTACGATCGCTCCTTTACGCTTTTGAAAACTAGAAAAACGGTATCCAAATTCCAATTCCTGCCTTTTTAAAAGGAGAAGTTCTCCTTCTTCTGAAACATACTGTACTGATGTGAGAAAATCGCATGTCTCTTTTCCATTTGCGCCCGCATTCATGTAAACAGCTCCTCCGACCGTTGCTGGTATCCCAGAGGCAAATTCAAGACCAGAAAACCCCTTTTTTGCAGTTTGTACACCAAGAAGAGAAAAACTATATCCTGCACCGACTTCAACGGAAGAATCGATAAAATTGCAAAATGAGATCTTATTTATAATGACAAGTCCCGCATAACCGCGATCATCGAATAAACAGTTCGAACCTTTTCCAACAACTAGATAGGGCAACTTATTTTGATTGCAATAGAAAATAGCTTGTCTAACATCTTCAATGTCCCTAGCTTCCATACAATATTTTGCAGGACCTCCTATTCCATAGGTAGAAAACTCTCTTAGAAATCTGCCCTCTTGGAACCTAGAATGTATGCTCATGTCAACAAAGCCTGCTCTTTCGAAGCACTTTTATTGAGAAGCTGTCGTTGATAAATAGGATCGACAACTGCGTTGATGAAAGTCGCTGATTCAGGTGTAGAAAATTTTCTCGCTAAACGAATCGCTTCCGCAATGGCCACCTTACCGGGAACTTGCTGTTCGAAAAGGATTTCATGAATTGCTAAACGTAAAATATTCCGCTCTATTAAAGGGATCCGCTCAAAGTCGTAGGAAGTAGAAACTTCTTGCACAAGGGCATCAATTTCTGTGAGCTTTTCGCGAATTTGATGACATTTTTCTAAGGCCTGTAAAACAGATTTTTTAGTCACCATAAGTAAGCTCATAATAAATGGAATGATATCTTCATCTTCAATTTTTACAACATCTTGGCTGTAAAGAATTTGAAAAACAATCTCACGCGTTTTTTGCTGTGGTAGCGCCATGATATACCCCATCCCATGTAGAAAAGATGTTAAGCATACCATTTTTTTTTGTTTTCTAACAGGAAGAAAGTTTTAGAAAACCTCTTTCAAGAAATTTCTTGCATGCTAGCTCTTTAAAGGTGGCTCCTAAGCATCCAAAGGATCTTTTCATGTCCGCCAATACGCCGTCCCATCATATCAACAGTGGCAACGTCTTCATGTTTCTCAGCCATCGTGGCCAAGTACCTTCCATTTCGGACAATGACCTCATGCCCTTGAATAAGAAGTTCCAACATCTCTTTAGCAGAGCCGACGTTTCCCTCTTCCGAAATTGTAGTCAACTCTTTAAAAATACCGAAAGAGGCTTCAACAGGAAAACCCAAAATTTGAATACGTTCTGCTACTTCATCAATCTCTTCAGCCATCTCTTCGTATTGTTTTTCGAGCATCAAATGTAAAGAAAAAAATTGATCTCCCTTTACATTCCAATGAAATTTTTGCGTTTTCAAATAAATTGCATATACATCTGCAAGAAATTTACTTAGAGCACCTCGAATTTCTTCGCGAACATTATTGGTAAGACCGATATCTATCTTCATATTTACCCCTCCAGTGCATTTTCTTTCTTGATAAACCATTCTTGAATAAAAAAATAATTGAATTTTTCCTTTTTTTCTTGTTAGGCTTGCAATCTTTAACATAGGAACTACATCGTGCTAGGAATTTTTCTCGATACGGAAACAAACGGTCTTAATGCCCGCAAACATAAAATTTTAGATATCGCCTTTAAAATTATTGATCTAAAGTCAGGGCGTTTTCTTGATGAGTTCCAATCTCTTGTCTTCCAACCCTTAGAAGAGTGGGCTCATAGTGATCAAGAAAGCTTGCATGTCAACGGCTTTTGCTGGGAAGATATCAGTAAAGGAGAAAACTTAAAAACAATCTGTTCCGAAATTCAAAAAATCTTTACCACGCACGAAATAAAAAGAGGTAAAGCTGTCTTCATCTGTCAAAACCCCTCTTTTGACAGGGCTT
>DAIEPN010000148.1 GCA_027348355.1 Chlamydiota bacterium
CCAGGAGTGTTTAAAACAGTAATCTGATTGTTTAAGGCTAAACCACTTCGTGGTCTGACTTGAATTTCATAGCCTTCCGGAATAGAAAATCGAAGACCAGTAGGTATCAGAGCAGAAGATCCTGGCTCAATAACCATATCTTGTGGTATACTTGCGCGCACATCGGCTCCAGCAGCACCGTCAGATGCGTAAAATGGAGCTTGGCTTCCCTCTTCAATAATAGTTGGTATTTCGATTTTTTTCCGTTCCATGGTTTCTCTCTATAATAACTTCAAGTCGTAGTTTCTTATAAAAAGCGATTTTGGGCAAACCAAAATTTGCCCTAATTAAAAAATCTCATGGAAGATTAAAGAAGATCGGCTACCTGTTGTTTCTCTAAAGGTTGCTTTGCGGCTTGTTTCATTTTGGTCTTAAGATTGCCGTATAGCATCTGCAAGGCAGAATTGACAGTAAACTGTCTTTCGTTCCCAGTTAGAAAATCAATATAGAAAAATAATTTATCTTTCAGTTCATGGCGCGATACGATGCAATCGATCATCCCTTTTTCTAAAAGAAATTCCGATCTTTGAGCACCTTCTGGTAGCTTTTGGCCAATTGTCTGTTCTACGACCCTAGAGCCTGCAAAAGCGATTAATGCATCGGGCTCTGCAATAATAATGTCGCCAAGTGAGGCAAAGGACGCAGTTACTCCGCCAGTTGTAGGGTTTGTTAAAATAGAGATATAAGGAATTTTCTTCTCATGTAGTTTGGCAAGCGCCGCAGAAGTTTTAGCCATCTGCATAAGAGAGAGAACAGACTCTTGCATACGGGCTCCCCCAGATGAGGAGACAATCACAAGAGGAAGATTTTCCGATAAAGCAAGCTCTATTAGAGAGGTGAGTCTTTCTCCGACCACGGACCCCATAGAACCACCCATAAAGCTAAAATCCATCACCCCAATTGCAACGGCCTTACCATTTACCTCAGCTTTCCCAACTATAACACCCTCATCACGCCCTGTTTTGGCTTGGGCTTTTAAAATTCTCTGATGATAGGGTTCGGTATCGACAAATCTTAGAGAATCAACTGGTTTGCACTCAGTAAAAAATTCTTCAAAACTATTTTCATCGGTAAGGAGTTGGATTCTTTGGGAAGCGCTCAATCTATAATGATGGTCGCACTTTGGACAACAGTGTAAATTATTTTGTAATTCATTGGCGTGGACGAGCTCGTTACAATGCGTACACTTGATCCAGCCGCTAAATCCATCTTTTTTCGTAGTTTGTATCTTAATTTTCGGTTTATTACGAGAAAACAAACCCATAAGAATCCCTTTTATTTATCTTAATAAATGACTATACAATAACAAAAAGTCGAAATCGAAACAAGCTTCAATTACATTTAACCTAAAAAACAAAGCGCGTAATAGTTATACATTAATTTAAATTTCAAAATATTGTTTGAAAAAGGTCTCAAAACTCAAAAAAGCAGACAAAACCATGTAGAGTTTCACTTATCTACCCATCTTTTGTAAAGCTTCTTGTGTAACCGGACCAATCACAGTAATTTTTTTAGTCGGCGGGGGACTACCGTACATTTCAAAAAATGCTTTTACAGTTGATGGACTTGTAAAAATAATTTCATCCGATTCCTCCACAAAAGAAGATAGCTCAGCTGATCTGCTCAAATCAGAGATAGTGTCGTAAAGATCGCAGATTTGGTATTTAACTCCTAATTCTACCAAAAAATTACTCAAGTAGGGTCTTGCCTGGGAAGACCTAGGATAGAAAATGTAGGAGCCAGTCAAGTCTAATTGACGAAGCGCAGTGGCAATGCCTTCCTGTGTAGACTCCACGGCTTCCAAAAAAAAGGCACATCCATGTCTTTCCAACGCATGAGAAGTTGCAGGACCAATGCTAAGTAGTTTTTTCTCCGAAATAGTAATTTTTTTCTGAAAAATTTTTTCTCTCATTTCAAAAAAAAAGTGAACGGCATTTTTACTTGTAAAAATGATATGAGTATACTTCTCCAAATCTTCCCACGCCCTTAGAAGGGGCTCATCAAATTTTTCCTTAGGAATAAGCCGAATGACAGGACAATGAACAATTCTGCCTGTGGTCAAAAAATGAGAAGGATCAGTCCCTAAATATAAGATCGTATTCATACTTTTACAAATCTTGTATCGACACTAGAAAAAAGCTGCGCCATTTCCTCATCAGAGTCAAGGGCAACTACTGCCAGTTTTCCCTGCAGAGGCGCTGTTTTCCCTTCTAAAGCAACACGCGGGAATTGATGCAACTGTAGACGTAAAAGTGCGGCTTCTGCCATCACAAGAGCGTCCACTTGTTTTTGAGATAAAAGCTCCAATCTTTTTTGGATCGTACCACGGATATCAACAATTTCGCAGCTAGGAAGAATGCTTTGCAGCCTTTCGTCTCTTCTAGGGCTCGAGCTTCCTATCTTTGGACAAAAAGGAAGAGTTTTAAAATTTTCTCCTTCTCGAAATACAAGTACATCAGCAGAACTCACTCCTTTTGTAATTGCAACAATTTGCAAACCTTTTTGCAATTTCTCTGGAAGATCTTTCGCTGAATGAATGCTGATGCGAAATCCTCCCATAAGTTGCAAAGTCTCCACCTCTTTT
>DAIEPN010000159.1 GCA_027348355.1 Chlamydiota bacterium
GCCGATGGTACTCTACACAAGAGTAGGGAAGAGTAGGACGTCGCCAAGATTTTTCTTTCCTCCCCTGTAGCTTAAAACCTGCAGGGGATTTTTTTTGTTCAGATCTATGATTTTGCAAATCAATATCTTATGTATAAATTATTGATTTTATTTAATTTTTCTATCTAATCGTCTTATTGTAAGATGTTTGCTAATTTAATTATTGATAATAAAATTTATAATTGATTTTTAATTAAAAATTTACTATTCTAAATTTGTTTTTAATAATTAATACAACTAAATTTAAAATGTAAGAGGTCAATATGGTAAGCTCGGCAGGGAAAGCGGGTGAAAGTCAGTGTAGAATTGAGTGGACTATGCCTAAATCATTCGAGGATTGGGATAAACCATTAGGAAAAGTTCACAGCCCGATCGGCACTTTCGATCTACCTACATCTAAACAGGTTGTAATTGCAGTGGCTGTAGGAGTTGTTGCACTAGCTCTTATTAAGGTTGTTAGTGCGCTTATTGTTACAGCTCTTCTCGTTGGCGCTTTATATGTTGTGGCGCATGATGTAGTAATTCTCATGAAAGCAGAGTATCAGTATCGAAAGGATCAAGAAAGTTGGCTTTCATTTTTGAATGACGGTTCATCGAAAGCATCACAGGCTCTAGATCGGACTTATATAGCAAAGTACATTGCACTCCTTTTGTAAGTAACAGCAAATAGTCTAATCGTTTTTTGGGGTAGTTTTTATTTCGACCTTTCCTAGCCATTGGGGTAAATATGGGTGTAGGAAGGGTTGTTTCTTTTTTATTATCAAGAGCGCGTGTCTTACCTTAGATTTCCTTGCGTAATAAATCAAAAAATTTCTACAGTACAGCTTTATAGATAAATGAGTTTTACATGGAAAAATCACTAAAGCGTATCGCTGTAACTGGGGGCGCTGGACAAATTGCCTACAGTCTTCTATTTGAAATTGCAAATGGAGGATTGTTAGGACCTGACCAACCAATAGCATTACATATTTTAGAAGTGGAAGCGATGATGCCTCAGTTGAAAGGTGTTTTGATGGAATTGGAAGACTGCGCTTTTCCTCTTCTTCATGAAGTTGTCATCGGATCAGACCCTTATACAGTCTTTAAACAAGTAGATTACGCCTTTTTTGTAGGAGCAAAACCTCGCGGCCCCGGCATGGAGAGAAAAGACCTTCTCGCTGAAAATGGAAAGATTTTTGCAGAGCAGGGTAAAGCCCTTAGCGAAGTAGCTTCTAAAAATGTTCTTTCTCTTGTTGTTGGCAATCCTGCTAATACCAATTGTTTGATTGCAATTAAAAATGCATCTAAAGTACATCCAAAACAGTTTTTTTCTATGATGAGGTTAGATCAGAATAGACTTGTTTCCATGCTTGCTAAAAAGTCTGGTGTTTTTTCTTATGAAATTAGTGATGCTGTTATTTGGGGCAATCACTCCTCTACACAGGTTCCTGATTTTGTGAATGCAAAAATCCAAAAGAAGTCCGCACTTGAGGTCATCAAAGATAAAAAATGGCTAGAAGAAGATTTAGCAGAGACCGTACAAAAGAGAGGCGCTGCAGTGATTGCGGCTAGAGGAAAATCATCAGCAGCTTCTGCAGCTCATGCTGCGATTGAGTCGATGAGATTTGTGATCTTTCCTTCACAGACTGTTTTTTCGATTGGGATCTATTCAGATGGAAATCCCTATGGGATCCAAAATGATCTTGTCTTTTCTTTTCCTTGTAAATCTTTAGGTGAAGGTCGCGTTGAAATTGTAAAAGGGTTTGAGGTGAATAAGTATCTAAAAGAGAAAATGGCAATTTCAGAAAAGGAACTCATAGAAGAGAGATCTATGATCAGCCAGGTAAGGTAAACTATGCCCAATGTCTTATTTCAGATTACAGAAGATCTATTGGAGTCAGGACTCAGAGGTTTCCCGGTTGGATACTGCTCTACATCGAATGTCGATCCTGAAAAAGGGATTTCATATGTGGGAAAACCGATTGCAGAGCTTGCAAACTGGAAACCAGCTCAAGTGATTTTCCTCCTCTACCATGGTTACGAAGGAAATCCTCAACAGATAGAAGAATTTTCAAAACACCTGGCAAAACGGGCGCAGTGTTCAAAAGAAGTGATTACTGCGGTTACAAAACTGCCAAGATCTGGACATCCGATGAAAGTATTTTCTGCCGCACTACTTCTATTAGGCATGTATGAAGGAAGTGGTGATTACAGAGAAGATTGTTTGAACCTCATTGCAAAAGTTCCTCATTTAGTCGCAGCGGTGATCAATCATCATGCAGGCTGGGGCGAGACGCCTCCTCCGAATCCGCAGCTTGGTTATATGGAAAATTTTGCATATATGCTGCAAGTTCCAAATGGGAATGATAAGGAACTTACTTCTGCTTTCAAGTTATTTAATATTTTGCATTATGACCATGGAGGTGGAAACCTTTCTGCCTTTGTAGGAAAAGCTGTTGCATCGGGATTAGAGGATATGTATGGTTCCATCACTTCTGCTATGCTAGCTTTGGCAGGTCCACGACATGGAAAAGCGAACCAAGACTGTTTAGAGTTTGTTAAAACTGTTTTAAAGGAAGTGGGAGACGATGTAAATCCTGAGCAAATCGAAAAGGTTTTACGCCATAGACTTTCTAATAATCAACTTATTTACGGGTTTGGTCACGCGGTCCTACGTGTGGAAGATGCGAGGGCAACTGTTCTTTATGATTATGCAAATCAGCATTACTCAAATAATCCTCTTGTAAAGACAGCCTTTCTGCTTCGTACAGTAGGGGCAAAGGTTTTGAAGGAGAATCCAAAAGTTGCTGACCCATATCCCAATGTCGATGCAGTATCCGGAACAGTTCTTTCAGCTGCCGGATTTCCTTATCCTGAGTATTTTACCGTTCTTTTTGGAATGAGTCGAGTGGTTGGGATCTCCATTCAAATTGTCTATGAAAGATGCGAAGCAAGGGGAGGAAAAGGTACTCCAATTGTCCGTCCAAAATATATCTATAGACCTCGTGAAAAGACCTCTTGAGTATTAACAAATTCAGGGATAAACTTAAGTCCCTGATATCTAAAGGATTTGTTATATATTCATGCGTGTTGCAATTATCGGAGCTGGTTTTTCAGGACTTGCGCTTTCCTATCATCTTTTGCAGTATCCCTCTTGCAATGTTACTATTTTCGATGGCAAAGGAATTGGAGCGGAGAGTTCTGGAATTGCCTCAGGACTTTTACATCCCTATCCTGGTGAAAAAGGACGTAGAAGTTGGAAGAGTTTTGAGGGGATGCAAGCTACAAAAGAGCTTCTTGCTGTTTCAGAAAAAGCACTAGGAAGACCGGTTGCAGATACGGGAGGGATTTTGCGCTTTATTCCTTCTTCAGAAGGAAATACTTTTTTAGAACATGAAAAAGTGTACAAAGATGTGTCGCCAATTGGAAACGGATGGTTTTTACTGAAGTCTGGAATGACCGTATATACCTCTTTGTATTTAGAGGGACTTTGGAAAGCGGTTTCTTCTTTGGGGGCTAAGCTCCATACCCTTTTTATAGATCATTTCAATGCTCTTGATGAATATGACTGTATAATTGTTGCAGCAGGAGCCGGGACACTTGGCTTGCTGCAAATGGAGGTAGAGCTTCAACAAATCAAAGGACAGATTTTAACTTGTAAAATACCAGAAGAGCATTCTCTGACTAATAGTTTAATTGGGAAGGGGTATATAGCAACCATGCCAGAGCCTGGTTATTGCCATGTAGGGGCGACGTATGAGAGAGGGTTTACCTCTCTCTCTCCAAATATCCAAACTGCAAAAGAGCTGCTCTATCCAAAACTTTCTCTCTTTTATCCAAAAGTTGTAGACTTTCCTATTGAAGATTGCAAAGCCGCTGTTCGTGTTGCCAGAAAAGGACACTATATCCCCTTTGTCAAAAAGATGGGGGAAAAACATTGGGTTATAACAGCACTTGGTTCAAGAGGTCTTTTATATCATGGGTATTTAGGAAAAATTCTAGCGAGCGCGATTGTAGAAGAAAAGGAGGCCATGCTCCCCGAAGAGCTTGGAAGTGCAGTGATAAAAAATGTTGTTTTATAAAACACTCTTTGAAACAACCCTCTCTTTCAGTAGGATAGTTTTGATAACGTGGGTGAGAATATGCAAGTGCGTTTGCAGTTTTTAGGTACCGGCGCCTCAATGGGAGTTCCTATTATAGGGTGCAACTGTGAGGTTTGTACTTCTACTTCTGCTTATAATAAACGGTTTCGCTCTTCCGCTTTGCTTACGATAGGTACGAAAAAATTTCTTCTTGATGTTGGGCCAGACTTTCGTATGCAGGCCCTTCGCAATGGGATTACTTCTCTTGACGGGATCTTTTTAACTCATTTGCACTTCGACCACATAGGAGGGATAGATGACCTGCGGATTTTTTATTTTCGTAGTAAGGCCAAGATCCCTTGTGTTCTTTCGAAAGAGACTTATGCAGAGCTGCAGATGCGTTATTACTATTTACTCCATCCAATGGTAGATGATTTTCCTGTTTCTGCCCAGGTAGATTTTAGAATTTTGGAAAACGATTTTGGAAAGATTGATTTTGAAGGAATTTCACTTAGATATGTCACATTTTTTCAAAAAGAAACTAAAGTGACAGGATTTATTTTTGGGAAGCTTGCTTATATCTCCGATATACGAGAGTACACAGATGAACTTATACGAGCTCTTGAGGGGATCGATACACTTGTGATCAGCGCCTTAAGACCTCTTCCCACCTCTATGCATTTTAGTATCGATGAAGCGATTCATTTTGCTCAGAAAGTAGGAGCAAGAAGAACATACTTTACCCATATCTCTCACGAGATCGAACATAAAAAAATTTCTCAAACCCTACCTCCAGATATTCATCTAGCTTATGATGGACTGGAAATCGAATGCCTAGGATAACAATGGACAAAGACTTCCAACATGATATACAAACTCCTGAGATGAAGTCTGTGAAGACCGCTTTTCTTGTAGGGGCTTATCAATCAGGAAATACGAAAGAAGCCTGTGATGAATACCTTGTAGAGCTGGAAAGACTTTGTGATACGTATGGTATTACAGTGTGTGGAACAATTAGTTGTCCGTTAAAAAAGATTGAAGCTTCAACATATTTAGGAAGTGGAAAGATCGAAGAGATTGTGGAGATCATAAAAGATCTCTCTGTTGATGCGGTAATTTTTGATGAAGAAATTTCCCCACACCAACAGAGAAATTTGGAGAAGATCTTTCATAAAGCCGTCATCGACCGCACGGAGTTGATTTTAGAGGTCTTTGCAAAAAGGGCGCAAACGAAAGAAGCAAAACTGCAAATCGAGCTCGCTAAGGTTCGTTATCAACTTCCCCGGTTAAAAAGACTATGGACCCACCTTTCCCGTCAATCAGCTGGAGGTGGAGCTTATTTGAAGGGGGAAGGAGAGAAGCAGATTGAGATAGACAGACGGATCATTAAAAGCCGCATTACAAGACTGCAGAGAGAGCTAGAAGAAGTAAAAGAGCATCGCAGTACGCAAAGGAGTAGTAGGCTGAGATCAGGTGTTCCAACCTTTGCAATTGTTGGTTATACAAATGCGGGAAAATCCACCCTTCTCAAAGCGCTTACAGCCGCAGATGTGCTTGTAGAAGATAAGCTGTTTGCAACGCTTGATACGACAACAAGAAAATACACTCTTCCCAACCGTCAAGAAATCCTCCTTATCGATACGGTCGGATTCATCCGTAAAATCCCTCATACGTTAGTTGCTGCTTTTCGCAGTACTCTTGAAGAGACCGTCTATACTGATATTTTACTGCATTTAATCGATGTCTCGCATTCTTCTGCTGAACAGCAAGCAGAGGCTAAATATCATGTGCTAAAAGAGCTTGGAGTAGAAAAAAGACCCATCATCACAGTTCTTAATAAAATCGATAGATGTACAAATCCAAGTATAATTCATAGACTTCGTATCAAATATCCTAAAACAGTGGCGATTTCAGCTCTCCATGGAACCGGTTTTGATGAGCTCATGGAAATGATGATGAAAGAGCTTTCGAACTTACGTAAAACTGTTAAATTACGTATTCCAATGAGCCATTATGCTCTTGTGAGTGAACTGACTCGAGAAGGAAAGGTCCTTTCTACGGAATATGATGAAAATGATATTCTATTAGAAGTGTCTATTCCAAGTCAGTTAGAATATAAAGTGGTGCCTTTTATTTTTAATTCCCATTCATAGTAACTTTTGGACTACCACGAAGAAAGAAAGTCATCGCAACAGCTGCACATACGAGTCCAATTTGCAAAAGTAACGGTTTATAGACTTCTATAGGTTGAAATTCTGATAAAGTAGAAAGAAGTCTTTTCTGTGTAGGAGTAAAGTCTCTAACGTAGAGTATACGACCTATTGAAGAAAGAGATGCAAAATGGCTCTTATTTTTTTCGATTAGCATCATTTCTCTTAGCTTGTTTACCTCGGTCACTTTTTCATCAGAAAAAATTTTTTCAAGTAGATTGAAACAATAGTCTTCTAATTTTGCATGAATGTGTAGACGGGAGAAGACATTTTTTACCTCTTCTTTTCCATCCTGTGAATTGAAAGCAATATCCTTTTTATCAAGCGTTATCGATGTAACATATTCTTTTGAGACTAGAAAGGTGGTAAGAAAAAGAGTGTGCTTTTGCAAAAGATTGTTTATCTCTACTTGATCAGCTTCCTTAAGAAGAAGTAAGGTTCTATTTACTTCTAGTAGAAAAGATACTGGATCGAATTTAGGAATGATTTCACCTGAAAAATGATCAATACAGGCTTTCAGTAAAGTGGTTTTCCCTTTTTCAATTAGTTCAGGTGAACCTTCTTTAAATTCCGATATATACGGCTTCAATCTTTCAAATAAGTTGTTTATAGAAATTTTTAAAGCATTTTGGTCAAGTTGATAGTCATTTTCTTTTATTTCTCTTCTACAGATGGGGCAGTTGGTAAAACTAACTTGTATAGAAAAGCAGTCGGGATGGGAATGGAAGACATGGCCACAACCTAGTTCAACTGTCGTTTCTCCTTCTTGGTAATTAGTAAGGCACACAATACAACTAGTTTGGTTATAGGGCACCCTGGAATGACTATAAATAGAATACATGTTATTATTATTTTTTAATAATTTTTTTTATTGTTCAAATTTCATGAATTATAGTGCAGATTAGAGTTTTTTAAAATCCGCTTTTGATTCTCACTTGCATCGGAGAGGATTTCCTGGCATAATTTTTTCTTTTTCTAAGAGATCTTTGTGAAAGCCAAAAAAAGATTTACAGTGGTTACTTTAGGGTGCCGGACAAACCAGTACGAGTCACAAGCCTATACCGATCAACTTGTTGCTATGGGATATACCCAGGCCAAAGAAGGGGAAGAGGCGGATATTTGTGTTGTCAATACGTGTACGGTGACAGAGTCTGCCGACAGCTCGAGCAGATACCAGATCAGACAACTCGCAAAATATCATCCGAAAGCAAAAATTATCGTGACAGGTTGTTTAGCAGAACGCCTTCCTGAAGAGATTGCAAAAATTGAGGGAGTTTCCCATGTTGTGCCAAATCAAGAAAAAGAAAATTTATTAAAGGTTGTTTTCCCGGAAGAGGATTTACCAGAATTTTCCATCCAGCAGTTTGCAGCGCATACAAGAGCTTTTGTAAAAGTGCAAGATGGATGCAACTCGTTTTGTACTTACTGTATCATTCCTTATGTTCGAGGAAGGTCTAGGTCAAGAGATTTAAACTCTATTTTGAAAGAGGTAGAAGATCTTGTACAAAACGGATTTAAAGAAGTAGTCTTGACAGGGATTAACATTGGCGATTTTGATGGAGACCCACAGCCTGATACAAAATCTATTAGTTTAGCAGATCTTGTTCGCGCAGTTGACAAAGTCGAAGGACTTAAAAGACTTCGCGTATCATCAATCGATCCTGATGAGGTCACAGTTGACCTAGCCGACGCGATCTTGCTTGGTAAGAACACATGCCCTTCTATGCATATTGTTTTGCAGTCGGGATCAAATGCGATTTTAAAGCGAATGAACCGCAAATATACCAAGCAGATTTTTCTTGAGACAGTAAACTATTTGCGTGGCAGATCTCCTGATTTTACATTTACAACCGATGTGATTGTAGGCTTTCCGGGGGAGAGTGAACAAGACTTTGAAGAAACTCTCGAAGTGATGCGCGAAGTGAAATTTGCGAAGGTTCACATGTTTCCTTATAGTGAAAGACCAAGGACAAAAGCTGCAACATATAAAAATAAAGTGCCTCAAGATGTGATCCAAAAGAGAAAACAAGTTGTTCTTCGCCTTTCTGAAGAGATCGCATTTTCTCTGAGAGAAAACTATGTGGGAAAGGAAATGGAAGTATTGCTTGAAAAGCAAGATTCTCACACACCTGGCTACATTACCGGACATACAATGAACTTTCTTCCGGTACTTGTAAAAGCAGAAGGGGAGCTTTCTTCTAATCAGCTCGTAGTTGTAAAAATTTGTAAAAATTCTCCAGAGGGCTTACTCGGAGAAAAGGTAGAAACAAAATGTTAATCGAAATTTCCCAAAGGCTTTCTCCCTTTTCTCATAAACCTGGGAATTTTTTTCTGGTTCCAGGGAGTTCTTTGCAAGTTCAGGTTTTCCCAACAAAGCTTCTTTTTACAGACTTGAGCGCCTCTGAAAAAACCTCTTTTACTATAGATGTCGATCTGCAAGGGCCTCATAAGGACTTTACTGTAGAACAGAACTTGGAGAAGGGAGGAATCTCTATTTTTTCTCATACTAAAGAAGGGTTTGTACGCTACACAATTACAGCGGAGGAAAAAGGGATCGGGCTGTTTTGTGAAAAAGTCTTTCCAAGAGGACTTACCTTCTATGTAGGAAACGAAAAATTTATCCTCTTTTCAAAGGACAGCCATATACTTACTTTGCCAGCTTTTGAGAAGAAGGAAAGGTGTCTTGTAGAAAAAATTTCTCTTGGAGTACATAAAAAGCAAAATTGGGAACAGATCTCGCAAAGAAAGCTTCTTTCAGAAATCCTTCCATTTTGGTTCTCACTCTCTCAGATGGTGCCTTTACAGAAAGATAGCGATCTATGCTCGGGTACTGCCTTTTTTCTTAAGCGCTGCGAGGATCTTGTTGCCAAAGGAGAAAAACTTCGTATTTGTGATGGGCTCTTAGAGTTTTTCGATGGAGCCTTTGAAGGGGTTTTTGCTCCGAGATGTAGTGAGATAAATTTTTTAGGGGTCCTTCCTAAATCACTCGAAAAAGCTTCTTTTCCTTCTTTGCTTCTTCTTCAAAAGTCCTATCCACTCCTTCGAAGCTTGTTCTTTAAAGAAGAAGGAGATACTTTTTCCTTTATTCCATGCCTCCCTCCAGAATTTCCAGCGGGTAGGATGACCCATGTTCGCACTACAGATGGGGACGTCATTCATTTTGAATGGTCAAAAAAGTTGCTTCGTAGGATGATCTGGATCCCAGGAAAAACAAGAATAGTTTTCTTGCGCACTTCTTCAATCGACTCCTTTCGTGTTCGGTCTTCCTTAAAAGATCGTGGTCAAATTGTTCCAAAAGGCTCTTCCATTACCTTAGAAGAGAAAAAGATTTTGTATTTCGATTGCTTTCAAAAATAAGCTTTTTCTAAATGGTTTTAATAGCTATTTTTTGAAGTAGGATCTTTTCTATTGTAAGGGAATGGGTATGGAACAAATGGAGCAGAAGCGAAGACACATGGGTTTAGTTCAAACTATATATAATCCACATCATTATCTGGGCCTACATGATGAAGGAAAGGAAAAGGTCATCCGCCTTTGGAGACCTGGAGCCCATTCATCTCATATCGAATTAGAGGGAAAGATTTACGAAATGGTGGAAGTAGATTCGGAAGGGCTCTTTGAACTTAGAGTTTCTAAGGAAACTACTTTCCAAGACTATAAGGTCTATCATCAAAATGGTCTTTTAGATCATGATCCTTATGCTTTTTTACCGACTTTTAGCGATTTTGATTCTTACCTCTTTTCACAAGGAGTCCACTACCAGCTTTATGATTTTCTTGGAGCTCATGTTGTCGAGCACCAAGGATGTAAAGGAGTGAAATTTGCAGTATGGGCTCCGAATGCAAAAAAGGTGTCCTTGATTGCAGATTTTAACTATTGGGATGGCAGAGTAAATCCTATGCGTAGTTTAGGGGGATGTGGGGTTTGGGAGATTTTTGTTCCCGGTCTTACAGCAGGAGAAAAGTATAAGTTTGAGATCGAATCCCAAGAGGGAAGGCTCAGGGTAAAATCAGATCCTTTTGCAAATTATAGTGAACTTCGTCCCCTCAATGCTTCTATCGTTACAAACGTAGACGAGTTTATTTGGGAAGATGATGCTTGGCTTAGAAAACGTAAAAAGAATAAGAATGCAAGCTACCCTTGCTCTATTTACGAAGTGCATTTAGGCTCTTGGAAAAAAAAAGACGGTCATTATTTTCTCAATTATCGTGAAATTGCGCATGAGCTTGCAGCGTATGTTAAAGAGATGGGGTTTACTCATATTGAGCTGATGCCAATCTCAGAACATCCCCTCGATGAATCATGGGGCTATCAGGTGACAGGGTTTTATGCGGTAACAAGTAGATTTGGCTCTGTTCAAGATTTTCAGTATTTTATCAACCATATGCACAAAAATGGCATAGGTGTCATTTTAGACTGGGTGCCAGCCCACTTCCCAACAGATGACTTTTCTTTAGCCCAGTTTGATGGGTCTTATCTTTTCGAACATGCTGACCCAAAAAAAGGGTTCCATCCTCATTGGAATACGTATATTTTTAACTATGGTAGACGTGAAGTATCCAACTTTTTGCTTTGTAGTGCACTGTTTTGGTTTGCAAAGATGCATATTGACGGCCTTCGTGTTGATGCCGTAGCTTCTATGCTTTATCTTGATTATGGCCGCAACCCCGGCGAATGGATTCCTAACGAATATGGCCGTAACGAAAATTTAGAGGCAATTGAATTTTTAAAACATTTGAACTCGATTGTGCATGATAAGTTTCCGGGGGTTTTGATGTGCGCTGAAGAGTCTACAGCTTTTACAGGTGTTTCTCATCCTTTGGAATGGGGAGGACTTGGGTTCGATCTAAAATGGAATATGGGATGGATGAACGATACTCTTAAGTATTTTCACAAAGATCCCATCTATCGTAGATACCATCAAAATGACCTTACTTTTAGTTTAATCTATGCTTTTACAGAAAGTTTTATTTCCGTGATCTCCCATGATGAAGTAGTTCATGGAAAAGCAAATCTTATCACAAAAATGCCGGGCGACGACTGGCAAAAATTTGCAAATGTTAGGCTTCTATTTAGCTATATGATCTGTCACCCAGGCAAAAAATTGCTTTTTATGGGGACAGAATTTGGACAATGGGACGAGTGGCAGTGCAAAACTGAGATCCATTGGTTCTTACTTCAATATCCTATGCACAAAGGTTTGCAAAAATGCATAAAAGAGCTCAATCATTTTTATAAAAAACATCCAGCACTTTGGCAACACGATCACGACAGCATAGGATTTGAATGGATAGACTTCTCTGATCACGATAATTGCGTTGTAAGCTATTTACGTAAAGGAGACGGATGTTATCTTGTTTGTATTCATAATTTCACTCCAACATACTTATCCGAATATTTTATTAGACTTGGGAATATTTCTCGGATCCAGGAAGTGTTTAATACCGATAGAGAAGAGTTTGGAGGTTCTGGAAAAGTAAATTCTATGATTACAATTGTAAAAAATGAAAATGGACAGCCAGTTGGTTTTATTACAAAACTAGCTCCACTGGGTACTATGATCTTTGAGGTGGATTTTGTCATCTAAGTTAGGACATATAAAACAAGAGTACGATAGACTCCTCTCTGAAATTCAAAAGCACGACAGACTTTACTATGTCGAATACACTCCAGAGATTTCAGATTATGAGTATGATCTGTTACTAAAAAAGCTAGAGGAGATCGAAAAAAATCATCCGGAGCTTGTAAGTCCTAATTCTCCTACGAAAAGAGTGGGAGATGCGCTTACTGAGGGCTTTCGTCAAGTTTCCCATAGAGTTCCTATGCTCTCCTTAGCTAACACTTATTCAGAGATGGAGCTGGAAGATTTTGTAGAGCGGGTATATAAGCTCCTAGAGACACAAAAAGTAGAATTTTGTGCAGAGCTTAAAATGGACGGTGTCGCTGTCACCTTGCGCTATGAAAAGGGATTGTTTGTCAGGGCCCTCACCAGAGGAGATGGAAAGAAGGGGGATGATATCACAGCCAACATGAAAACCATCCCATCCCTTCCCTTAAGTCTAAGTGGAAAACACATCCCAGATTATATAGAAGTTCGTGGAGAAGTGTTCCTGCCTCATAAAATTTTCCAGAAACTAAATAATAAAAAAAGCCAAATCGGGGAAGATCTTTGGGCAAACCCTCGCAACGCAGCTGCCGGATCGTTAAAACTCTTAGATCCTGCAGAAGTTGCAGAAAGAAAACTCTCCTTTGTTTGCTACGGAATTGCAGAGATCTCTTCAAAAGAGATCGCTACCCAATACGATGCTCTACGCTATATTAAACAATTGGGACTTCCTATTTTTGCAGATGGATTTTATAAGCTTTGTAAATCTTTAGGCGAGATCCTAGAATTTGCTGATTTTATTCATAAAAAGAGAACTTCTCTCCCATTAGATATCGACGGTATGGTTGTAAAAGTCAA